>DUCF01000074.1:27923-69412 GCA_012959965.1 Candidatus Thioglobus sp.
ACACACGACGAATCACCGAACAACATATCGTTATCGGTAGTAATACGTGATTCAAAACCACGGCCTGTCATTGTCAATGTGAACTGACCTTGGACTTCGTCACAAGCGCGCACACAACGTGAACAGTTAATACACTTAGAAAGATCCATACGCATGTAAGCATGGCTCAAGTCTTTTTCACGATCAATATGGTTAGCGCCTTTGGCGTAACGAATTTTTCTAACACCAACACTGGCAGCAACGTCTTGTAGCTCACAGTTGCCATTCACTTCACAAGTTAGGCATTCAGGTGGATGGTCACTAAGGACCAACTCAACAATATTTCTACGTAATTTTTTGATACTGTCAGAGTTTGTAGAAACATGCATGCCTGGGCTGATTGGGGTGTGGCACGAAGCAACCGTTCTCTTAGGGCCGTCTTCGTTGTACTGAACTTCTACAGAACAAACACGACAAGCACCGTAAGGTTTTAAGTTGACATCGTCACAAAGTGTTGGAATGATTTTATCACCCAGTGCTTTGTTGGTAAATTCTAGAACTGAAGTTGAGTCATCAAAAGGAAACTCAACACCATCAATAAATACGCCTTGTGGATTATCTGACATATTATTTCTCCATATAAGGTTTAAACTCATCCGTACAATGCTCGAGTAAGTTTTTAACAGGAAGCGGCAGACCGCCACCTAGAGCGCATAATGAGCCCACTTCCATCGTTTCTAATAAATCTTGAATCAGCTCTTCTGAAAACTTTTGATCACCCTCTATCGCCGATTGTAACATTTCCTTGCCACGAGTTGCGCCCAAACGACACGGGAAGCACTTACCACAAGACTCGTGTGCAGTGAATTCAAATAGGTGTTTTGCGTACTCTACCGCTGAAAATGACTCAGGAATACAAACGAAACTAGCGTGCCCCATTAAGAAGCCACCATCGTCGAACGATTCAAAGTCTAGCGTCAATGTGCGCAAAATATCAATCGGCACACAGCCGCCCAATGGGCCGCCAACTTGGATGACCTTGATGTCATCATTAAAGCCACCACCAATGTCATCAATAATGAAGTTCATTGGAGTTGCCATATCGACTTCGTACAGTCCAGGATTGTTAAAGTAGCCGTCTAAAGATATTAGCTTAGTGCCTGTTGAGCGCCCGTTACCAATTTTCTTAAATGACTCGCCACCAAGTCTAAAGATTGCTGGTACTGCAGCCAAACTTTCAACGTTGTTTACAACCGTTGGTTTTTTGTACAAACCTTCAACCGTTGGGAATGGAGGGCGCACATCTACTTCGGCGCGTCGGCCTTCGATTGAAGCGATTAATGCTGTTTCTTCGCCACAAATGTAGGCGCCTTGACCTTCGACAACACTCATGTCAAAGTCAAAACCACTGCCAAGAATATTTTCACCTAGCAAGCCTAGCTCGCGCAATTTGGACAATGCATCATCGGTTGCTTTAATCGATTCTGGGTACTCACCACGAACGTATAGGAAGCCCTGCGTTGAACCAATAAGGTAGCCACAGATGGCCATACCAAACAATACTTTAAGCGTTTGCTCTTCCAGAAGGTATCTGTCAGAGAATGCACCCGGATCACCTTCGTCAGCGTTACAAACCACGTATTTAGCGCTCGCTTCTTGTGCTTGACAGAATTCCCACTTCATACCAGTAGGGAATCCCGCACCGCCACGACCACGTAGGCCGGACTCTTTAAGGGTGTTGATTAACTCTGCTTTGTCTGCTGCAAAGCAAGTTTCTAATAATTCTTTGAAATCCTCAAAGCTAGAGAAAATTTCGTCTTCGACTAAGAATGAAGTGTCTGAATATGACTTCATTGTGTAATCTGGGCTAGTGTGATCGCCAGCAATAATAGTGTCTAGCTTGTTAATATCGTCACCAGAATAATTCTTGCCTTCATAGTGGAACGAACTGTTTTCGTAACATCTGCCCAGACAAATCATCTCACCGACATTTTCTTCGCCAAATTTAGCGTTTAGTTTGTCAGAGACATCGCCTTGGGTACCGCGACAAAGACAAGCGCTGCCCGTACAAACGTAGGCTTTTTTGCTTTTATGGTCTTCACCAAAGAAATCATAAAAACTCTTAGTACTGTGGATGGTTGAAACACCCAAGTTGTACTCGCCAGCTAACTGATTGTCAGCTGCTTCAGTAGGGCTTGCTGCAATTTTGCCAAACAAGCTGTTTTTGTCGTCTTTTTTACCCGACAATAAACTGATATTTCTAGACATTCAATCTCCTAGGATTAGTCTTTGATGCGCCATGCACCATTATAAATATTATATTTATTTTTCTTGATAAAACCAATCAAAGTAATATCAAACTTCCGTGCCAAATCTAGAGCTAATGAGGTTGGCGCCCCAATTCCAGCTATCATCCCTATTCCCGCCATCAGCGTTTTTTGGATGATATCAAAGCCCAGCCTTCCCGAACACATAACAAATTGTTCGCTCGGATTAAGCATATCCCTACACCTAACATAACCAATGAGCTTATCTAGCGCATTGTGCCTACCTACATCTTCAGCCAAATGCAGCAACTCACCACTAGCACTAATAAGGCCGCTAGCATGAACGCCACCAGTATTGGCAAACTGTTCTTGTTTTGCCCTCAATATATCGGGCAATTTCGTAATCAAATCAACACTCACAAGGGGCATTGATTTTTCTATTTGCGGTTCGTAGGCAATTTCAATCGCATTCAGCGTGCCTTTGCCACAAACTCCGCAGCTAGAACTCACCATAAAATGGCGCTGCAAATTCTTTAAATCCAGTTGATTTCCCTTACCTAGTGTTACCAGCAAAGAATTATCAACATCGTAGAGGCTTTTATTGGTACCTCTTGGCGCAATACTTTCAATTGCACTTTTGTCATTAATGACACCTTCAGAAAACAGAATACCAGAAACTAATGACTCGTCATCGCCCGGCGTTCTCATGGTAACCATTAATGGCTCCTCGACCCAATCCTCGTTTGAGAAATATCGTATAATAATCTCAAGAGGCTCTTCTATTGCGATACAGTCACTAGTACTCGTTACGGTTGAATTCTCAACCTTATGAATATCGTAGTTAACTGTATCGCTAACAGTCATAGATTTAGAATAGACCTTGTACTAGGCCCTCTTCATCTAAATGAATCTTGTCTGCCGCAGGAGATCTCGGTAGACCAGGCATTGTCATAATCGCACCACAAACAACAACAACAAATTCCGCACCCGCTGATAATCTTACTTCACGGATTGACATAGAGTGGCCAGTAGGCGCACCTAGTAATTGTGGATCTGTTGAGAATGAATATTGTGTTTTAGCAATACAAACTGGTAAATGACCAAAACCGTTGTCTTGGTACCAAGCAAGCTTGTCTCTAACAACTTTATCAGCCAATACTTCGTCTGCGTGATAAATTGTTTTAGCAACTGTTTCAACTTTCTCGAGCAATGGCATTGCATCGTCGTAAAGTGTCTTGAATTGAGAGGCGCCTGATTCAGCCAATGCAACCACTTTTTCAGCCAAGTCAATCGCACCATCACCGCCGTGCTCCCAATGACTTGAAACACTCACGTCAACATGGAATTGCTTACAGTATTCTCTGATCACTTCAAATTCAGCTTCAGTGTCTGTCACAAAGTTGTTGATACCGACAACTAAAGGAACGCCGAACTGGCTTAAGTTGCGAATGTGTCTTCCTAGGTTTACACAACCCTTCAGTAGTGCCTCTGTGTTTTCTGTGTTTAGGTCGGCCTTAGCAACACCACCTTGGTGTTTAAGCGCACGAATAGTCGCAACCAAAACAACAGCGTCTGGCGCTATGCCAGCCTTACGGCACTTAATATCGAAGAATTTTTCAGCACCTAAGTCAGCGCCAAATCCAGCTTCTGTTACTGTGTATTCAGACATCTTAAGTGATGTCTTGGTAGCAATTACTGAGTTACAACCGTGAGCGATATTGGCGAATGGACCGCCGTGAATGATCGCTGGGTTGCCTTCTAATGTTTGCACGATATTTGGTCTGAAAGCATCTTTAAGCAATACTGTCATTGCGTGGTGAGCATTAATTTGACTAGCTCTTACTGGCACCATGTCACGCGTGTAAGCAACAATAATATTGCCCAATTTTTCTTCTAGCTCTGCTAGGTTTTCCGCAAGACAGAAAATTGCCATAACTTCTGATGCAACCGTAATATCAAAACCGTCTTCACGTGGATAACCATTTGTTGAGCCACCTAAAGATGAAGTGATTGTACGAAGTGAACGATCGTTCATATCAACAACACGACGGAATGCAACTTTTCTGCTATCGATGTTTAGTGAGTTACCCCAGTAAATGTGGTTATCAATCATCGCAGACAATAAGCTGTGTGCAGATGTGATTGCGTGGAAGTCACCTGTGAAATGAAGGTTAATGTCTTCCATTGGAATAACTTGAGCGTAACCACCACCGGCAGCACCACCTTTCATGCCAAAACAAGGACCTAAGCTCGGCTCACGCAAACATACTGTTGCTTGCTTGCCAATTTTGTTAAGGCCGTCTGTCAGACCAACCGAAGTGGTTGTCTTGCCTTCACCGGCTGGTGTTGGCGTTACCGCAGTAACCAAAATTAGTTTTCCATCTTCGTTGCTTTGTGCAGCTTCAATAGCTTGCCAAGAAATCTTAGCTTTATCATGACCAAAAGGTACTAAATCCTCTTTACTGATATTTAATTTTGCGCCGATGTCATTAATATGCTCGCCAGTGGCTAGTCTTGCAATCTCAATATCTGATTTATATTCGCTCATGTATTCTCCTGAATATAGTATAAAAACAAAAATAGAGAGGTACAAAAATCCATCATCACTAGGAATTGTTTACATTCCAGTGAAAATGAGCCCTCTTCCTCTCTTAAATAATTAACTTCTGATGCGTATTATCTTATTTTTCCACTAAAGCAATAGTAAAAAAATTCATAACTACGTGAATTCAAATCACCGGATAGTTTAACCCGACTATTATATATTAGAATCCTCGAAACTGCCCTTACGTTCTGCGATATATGCAAGCAAAGCTTCGTCAATTGCCGGATCAAGTTCGGGCGCCTCATAACTGACGAGCATTTGCTTGTATTTTTCAGCAGCGAGAGCCGCTGTATCCCTAGAGCCGTCTTCAACCCACTGCTCAAAGCTATTGTCATCCAATACGTCCGACATGTAAAACGCTGTCTTAAAGTTCTTCTCGGTGTGCAAGCACCCTAAGAAATGAGACTGAGGGCCCACTTCGCGAATCGCGTCCATCGCTTGGCCGTTCTCGCTCATGTCAATACCTTCGACCGATACACGCATCATGCCCGCTTGATCAGCATCAAGAACAAACTTCTCATAACTCATACACAAACCACCCTCAAGCCAACCGGCGGTGTGCAGATTGAAATTAACACTGGCATTAATCGTTGCTTGCATGGTGTTGGCTGCTTCATAACCCGCTTGCGCGTCTGGCATCTTGGCACCATTAAAACCTCCACCACTTCTAAACGGCACACCCAATCGTCTTGCAAGCGCACCTGAAATGTTCATCATATGCCCAGCTTCCGGCGTACCAAAAGTTGGTGCACCCGATTTCATTGACATTGCTGTTACAAAGTTGCCGTAAACAACCGGCGCACCAGGGCGTACTAATTGGGCAAATGCCATGCCCGCCATACCTTCTGCAAGGCTTTGCGCGGCAACACCAGCAGCCGTCACAGGCGCCATAGCGCCGGCAACAATAAATGGTGTAACAATACAAGCTTGATTGTTTCTCGCATAAACCTTTAACGCGCCCAACATGGTGTCGTCAAACGACATTGGTGAAGAGGCGTTAATTAAACTAATTAAGACGCAGTTCTGATCGACGAAGTCATCACCAAATACAATCTTGGCCATATTAACCGTGTCTTGCGCACGTTCCGCGGCAGTTACTGAGCCCATAAAAGGCTTGTCAGAATACTTAATATGGCTATACACCATATCGAAATGACGCTTGTTAACTGGTAAATCGCAAGGCTCACAAATCGTACCGCCGGAATGATGAAGATTGTCCGACATATAGGCTAATTTGACAAAATTACGAAAATCTTCAATCGTCGCATAACGACGCCCTTCGTCAAGATTGTGAATAAACGGCGACCCGTAAGCAGGTACCAAGACCATGTTGTCGCCACCAATAACAATATTTTTCTCAGGATTGCGTGCAAACTGAGTAAACATTTTTGGTGCATTTTCTTGAATAATTTTGCGACACATTCCCCTTGGAAAGCGTACGCGGTCGCCATCAATGTTGGCGCCTGCTGCACCCAAAATATCAAGCGCTTCTTGATCTTCAGAAAAGACAATACCAATTTCTTCAAGAATGGTGTCGGCATTTTCTTCAATAATGCTTAAATCCTCATCACTTAGAATGCTGTAATGTGGAATTTTGCGTGTAATATAGGCTGGTGGTTTTGGTATTGCTGGCGCCTCTGACTCGCCACCGCCTCTACGTCTTCTTCTTTCTCTTGCCATGTTTTTCCCCTATGATGTCTCTAAGACGCCCTTCTACGGCGTCTGGTTTTATTAATTTTTTGCTCTTTAATCGGTGACACACTGAACTTCATTGCATCAACAAAATAATCTTGAAATTTCGCTTCGGTAGCACTTTCGATTTTAATCACCTCGGCCACTGCATCAATAATTTTCTTCCTGTTACCTACGTCCAGCAACGCCATACTGGCACCAATCCCAGCCGCATTACCAACGGAAGTAACCACTTCTTCTGTAGCACTCGGAATAATCTCCAATAAAGCCACATATCGTGCATCGAGATGTGCGCCAAACGCGCCCGCCAAAAGCACTTGCTCAAACTCTGTACATTCTTGGTAATCCATTAACAAACTCACGCCTGCTGAAAGCGCTGCTTTTGCCAACTGAATGGATCGAATATCAACCTGCTCAATATAGATCGATTGCTCGCCTTGATCAACAAGTAAAAATCTTGTGGTATTGCCAATTTTTGAAAATCTCTCAGGCGCACTAGACTGAACGAAAAGACCGCTTTGATCAATAATACCAACCTCAGCAAAACTAACAATCGCCTCGATAATACCACTGCCACAAATACCGACAGCCTTTTGTTTGACTTTCTTGAAGTCTTCTTCGTCAGACCAAGCTTCCGTGCCAATCATTCTATAACGCACTTCAAGTGTGTCTTTATCAATCCTGACGCGCTCAATAGCGCCATGCGTGGCACGAACACCTGAAGATATTTCAGCACCCTCAAAAGCCGGGCCCGTTGGCGAAGAGGTGGCGTACACCTTGCCATTTTTAGCCAACATAATTTCAGCATTGGTACCAATATCCACCAACAAAGTGGTCTGATTGTGCATGATATGCATTTGACTCAAATAGGCCGCTGCAGTGTCGGCGCCTACATGCCCGGCAATCAGTGGGAAAAACGAAATTCTTGTTTTTGGGTACAAATCAAGTCGCAGCTCTTTGGCGTCAATATCCAGCCACTCACGAGTTGCCAAAGTAAATGGCGATTGACCTAACTCTACTGGTGAAAGTCCAAAAAACAAATGATGCATGATCGGGTTACCAACCAATACAATTTCTAGTAATTTATCTCTGCCCAGTTTTAGCTCGTCACAAGCCTCATGGAACATTTCTGTTAATTTAGTGCGCACGGCGTCTGTGAGTTTTTTGTCACCGCCTTTGTTCATCATGACGTAGGAAACTCGGGACATTAGGTCTTCGCCGTAGCGAATTTGCGGATTCATTGCACTCGACTCAAACAGCAATTGTCCTGTTGCTAGGTCATACACATAGACTGCTAATGTGGTTGAGCCAATATCAACAGCTGCACCAATAATTTGATGCTCGCCTTGTGGATAAACAGCAACAACCTCTTTATTGTCACGCACAGCAACACTGAGAACGCCCTTAGTCTCGTGAATTAGAGGCTGAAGTTCTCTAAGCAAACTAAAATCAAACGTCGCCTGAATGTCTTGTTTTTGTAATTGCTCAAGTAGGTTTTCTGAGGCCGAAGGATTTTCATCCAAGGTAGGCTCATCCAAAGTGCAATGGACCAACTCAATAGTGGTCGAAATATTGTAATCTTGCTTGGCATTTTTCTTACTTATGTAGGCTAAATGCTCTTGAGACTCTTCCGGTACGTCAATAACCAAATCGCCTTGAATGCAAGTTTGGCATGCGAGCCGCTTGCCTTGATATTTCGGATTTTCTTCAATCAGCTGTCTTTCAAGTCGAGTAATGCCGCTGACGTTCTCTGGCTTGCAATCAACACCAAACTTCGAATGTGTTCCTTCTGAAACCTCAATCCAACATTGATGACATTGACCGTAACCGCCGCATAACGAACGAATGGCAACGCCCGCGTCTTGCGCAACTTGCAACAGCGTATCGCCAACTTCACCTTTGTATTGGCGACCCGACGGTGTAAAACAAATTTGCTGAATATCATCCACGCTTACTCGTCTCCCTTTGTTTTGCTAATACCGTAGCCCGAAAATTGCGGCTCGTTGGCTTTAATTTCATAATAGCAGCCTTTTTCTTCGGTAAAAATATGATGGCGCACAGCTAAATCTTTCGCATCATCTAGACTGCCTGCCGTGACGCTAATGGTTGGCAAAGTATCATGCTGCCAAAACATATGCGCCCCACAATTCTCACAAAAACCGTGGCGTGATCCTTCGTGTGTGTAGTACCACTTAATCTCACCACTGATTGTTATTTTATCTCTTTGCGCCTGACAGGCAGCCATATAGTGGCCGGTCATCTTACGACACTGTTGACAATGACAAAAGGACACATCCGACAAATCAAACGCCTCGTAAGTCGTTTGACCGCAAACACAAGATCCTTTGTATTCAATATCAGCCATAGTCATCAATAATTAAGCGCGCCTTCTACGACGACGCCCTTCGCGACCATCGGCACCTTCCGCCGAAGGATCTTTATATGCCTTAATCCATGCCACACAACCATCATCAACACCCGTTAATACGTCTGCCGCTCTGATTGCTTGTACCAATTCAGCGTGCAATGGATTAACGATTGCTGAAGTCATACCGGCCACAATTGCCATCGGTAAGAATGCGTTATTAATGCCGGGACGCTGAGGCAAGCCAAAGCTCACATTGGAGGCGCCACAAGTTGTATTTACTTTTAATTCGGCACGCAATCTGCGCACTAAATCAAACACTTGGTTGCCCGCTTGCGAAATCGCACCAATTGGCATGACCAACGGATCCACAACAACGTCTTCAGGCTTAATACCGTAATCCGCTGCATGCTCTACAATCTTCTTCGCAACCAAAAAACGCTCGTTTGGATCTTGCTTAATACCTGTTTCGTCATTTGAAATTGCAACAACGGCGGCACCGTATTTTTTTACCAAAGGCAAAACACGCTCTAAAACTTCCGTTTCACCGGTCGTTGAATTCACCAGTGCACGACCATCATAAGCCGCAAGGCCGGCTTCAAGCGCCTCAATAATAGATGAATCAATGCATAAAGGCACGTCGACCTCCGCTTGTACACGACGAATAGCTTCCGCTAGAATTGCGGGCTCGTCGGCCAGTGGAATACCGGCATTAATATCCAGCATTTGTGCGCCAGCTTCTACTTGGGCGATAGCGTCTGCTACGACGCGCGAATAATCACCATTTTTCATCTCTTCGGCAAGAATTTTTCTACCTGTAGGATTGATGCGCTCGCCAATCATAACAAAAGGGTGGCCGAAACCAATGGTCACTTCTTTGCTTGCTGACGATAAAGTTGTTGTTGTCATTTCTTTCTTACTCCGTAAACTAATTAATACTCATTCTTAGGTGCCCAAGGCTTTCTGTCGCCAAGAACACCTGAATCTTTGACCATCTCTGCGACATACTGCTCTTGCTTGTACGCCATCACATGTACGCCACTAACACCTTCAAGCTCTTTAACTTGTTGCATCAGTTCAACGCAAATCTTTTGTCCTTCTTTTTTCTGATTCTCCGCACCTTCTAAACGCTTAATAATGCTGTCTGGAATATGCACACCAGGCACATTTGAACGAAGCCACTTTGCTGTATTAGCCGAAGCCAATGTGCCCACACCAGGCAATATAAAAGCACGCTCGGTTAGGCCTCTATCGACCGCTTCCGCCATAAAATCTTTTAGCATCGGCATGTCAAAACAATACTGTGTTTGGATAAACTGCGCACCGGCGTCAATTTTTTTCTCCATTTGCGATACTCGAGATTCAACAGGAGGTACAAACGGGTTAATCGTACTACCAGCAAACATTGCTGGCGCTTTCGTCAGCCTTCTACCACTGAGAAGTGTCGACTCATCTCGCATTTTTTGAATGGTTGTCAACAATGAAATGCTGTCCAGATCAAAAACGCGTTTCGCTTCAGGTTGGTCACCCGCACTGACATCGTCCCCCGTTAACGCCAAGACATTACAAACGCCCATCGCCGCCGCACCCAAAATGTCGCCTTGAATGGCAATTCGGTTTTTGTCTCGACAAGAAATTTGCAGAATCGGCGAATAACCAATATGCGCAAGCAATGCACATACAGCAACACTAGACATGTGGCAATTTGCGCCCGAGCCATCGGTCGCATTAATCGCATCAACCGCATGATCAAACATCGCCGCTTCGTGAAAAACTTCGGTGCGATCGGCAGAATCCGGTGGAGCTAATTCTGTCGTTACCGCAAATTCACCGCGCTTTAGAACGCGCTCAAATCTTCCACGTGAAACATGGCCTTCCAATTTCGGCAACGGGTTGCCCGGATGGTAAACGTATTCCGGATTAATTTTGATTGATTCGTCAGATACCATTGCTATTTCGCCTTAACGTCTTCATTCGCCAATCGAATCCAAGCGCTCGAACCTTTGTGTTCATTATTTACAGCAAATTGAATTTCTTGGATTTTATGGTTGTGTTTCATTTTTTTTGAGCCAGCCCAAGCCTCAACCCAAACACACTTCATCTCAGGCTTTACTTCGCAATTGCCATTGGCACGAACACCGCCGCAAGGGCCGTTTCTTAAAGTTTTTGGGCAGTTCATTGGACAGGTCATGCCCGTTGTTGAGAGTACACAATTACCGCACATTTGACAATCAAACAGAAAGCCTTTGGTTTTCTTTTCAGCCCAAGTAATTGGCTTGTCGAGCTTTCCCTTAACGATTTTATTCAACACTCTAAGAGACGCCAAAATAATAGGCGACGAGGCGTTATACATCGCTTCATAAGCTCTCGCATGTTTGCTTGCAAATAATCTCGCTTTATACATCTTAAGTCTCTTCGTTTGCCACTGGCATTATCTCAATCTCATCAAAGACACAATCCAAACACCCTGTGCCTACCAATTTATATTCGTACTCAAAACCCCAGTCTTTGGCGTATTGTTCGGCCTCTTTTTGCCACTGCTCATTTTCTGTTTGCGCCAAATACACCAATTTTTTGTAATTGGCAAAATACACATCAAACAATTCTGGGTAGCGATCCAAGCCCATGCCTTTAATCATGAGCCTTTTAAAATTATTAACCAAGTAATCGGTTAGGTAGAATGTCCCTAACTCCTGCTCAGCCATTTCGTGAAAAGCTTCAGATCCAGCAAAGAACTCGTAACAATGAGCACCGCCAATGCGTTTCGCATTATATTTTTCGATTACCCTATCGAGCGCCCCGCCCGTACCGCAATCTGCATAAGCAATATAGATATCTTCATAAAGATCGCCATACTTAGCTAAATAATCTTCCACGCCAGGGGCTATCAATTGCGGATTGTTGTGCCAACTTGCTGGCAAACACTGTAATTTAACTTTATCTGATAAACCCGGATTTTGCTCAATCAGCCGAAGAAGGTCGTAAACGAGCGCTCCGCAGCCGAGAACAAGACGTTTTTTATCTGTGTGCACGTTTGTTTTTTCGCTCACGGACATGGGTCTCTGCCATTTCCGAACTGCGTGCTGCATCACGACCGTAAGCCGGCACACCAATCGCGTCTGCAAACTCTTGGTTCAGCGGTGCACCACCACACATCATGTGAATGTCTTTTCGCAGTCCGCGTTTTTCAAATTCCTCTGAAACAACACCCATGTATGGCATTGTTGTTGTCAACAGAGCTGACATGCCAACAATTACTGGCTGATGCTTATCAACAGCTTCAAGGTAGTTTTCTACAGGGTTGTTAATACCTAGGTCAATCACTTCAAAACCAGCGCCTTCAAGCATCATGCCCACAAGGTTTTTGCCAATATCGTGGATATCGCCTTTAACCGTACCAATGACAAACTTACCCAAAGAGGTGTCTTCTGCAGCTTCTGCAAGAATTGGACGTAGAATTTTCATGCCGCCTTTCATCGCACCGGCACATTTAAGCACTTCGGGGACAAACAGAATGCCGTCTCTAAAGTCAACACCAACAATCTTCATGCCGCCCACTAGAGCTTCGCCTAAAACATCATTCGCATCCCAACCACGAGAGAGTAAAATCTCCGTACCTTCGGTTACTTCGTTGGCTAATCCATCGTATAAATCATCTTGAATTTGCTCAACAAGATCTTTGTCATCAAGTTCGTTTAGATCGAAATCGTCTTCATCACTCATCACGGCCCCTTAAGTTATTATTACTAATGTAAAAATGTGATTTAACCGCGGACGTTTTTTAAAGTCAACTGATATTTCTTACTGCTAAAAATCGGATTTCTCGATGGCAATTTTTAACGTAGATAAATAACCGGAATCCTCTTGTATATCAACGCAATAGCGCCCACTTAAATTGTGTGTTTTTGGCTCTAAAAAGAAGCTTTTTCTACGTTCATGAAATTCTGGATGTTCACAGTATTACGAGATACGAACAATAACCTCTGTACCGCCGCCGATTCGATCATGAACATCAACCTTCCAATCATATTGCTTCACGATTTGATTAACAATCGCCAGCCCCAAACCCGTGCCTCCCGTAGTGACATTTCTTGACCCTTCCAAGCGATAAAATGGCTGAAAAATCGCTTCTTTTTGCGCATCAGGAATGCCCGGACCCCGATCTAAAATTGAAATTTCCAAAGAGTCACCAACGCTCTGCCAACACATTTCGACAGGCTGTCCAGCGCCGTAACGCAATGCGTTGCTAAGAATGTTGACCACAACAGCACGAAGTGCGTAAGTCGAAGTCGTTATTACAACGTTCTCGTCACCACTCAGTATTACCTTTTGATTTGTTTCAAAAGTGAGCTCTGCAATCACATCGTTTAGCAATTCTGAAAATACAATGCTCTCTGTATCGCTTGTATCAAGACTTCGTGTTAACGACAAGTACTGAGTAACAATGCGCTCAATGTCTCGGTGTACACTGTGCAATTCCTCTTGCAACTCATCATCGGTCTCTTTCGGCAACATCTCCGTTACCAATGCCAGTCTTGTCAGTGGCGTACGAATATCGTGAGAAATGCCAGAAAGTAAAATAGTTCGGTTCTCCAATAAGTCGTGGACATCCCTAGACATTTGGTTAAATGCTTTGGCGGTATCAGAGAATTCTTGCAGCCCTGATTCTTCTAAAGGTTCTGGCTTTTGACCACGACCGATAGTTTTTGCGGCAACGGCCATTTTCTCCAACGGTTTGGTTATTTTTTTCATCAGATAAAGACTGGCAAGAATGGCGATGAACGCAATAGCCGCCATTATCATAATAGCCACTGTTGGTATGAGCCACTCAGGCCTGCGCTTATTTACCCCTAACCGAATATGCTGGCCCTCGAGTGTCATTTCAAGCCAATATCGTTCCGATCTGCCAGCCTGCTTCAGAACGCGAACCGGACTGCCAATTTGCTCAGATACTTGTCTGGCAACTACCCGGTAATACAAGGGTATCGCTCCAGATTTATCAAGATGCTCATTACCTCTGCCAAGTATTAAATGGTCTTGGTGCTTTAGCCTTTGTGCAAATTCTTTTTTACTGTCCTCGGGCAAATCAACGTAAGTTTGAGCGGTCAAAACAATCAAGGATGCAAGTTCGCCAGCACGCTCTTTATCGTTGGTGTCTTTCATATAATAACTGCCAACCGCGACTGACAGCACTTGTAACAACAACAGTGCGCTTGAAATGATGATGGCAATTTTAACAAACAACGTTTTACGCATTATTCACTACCCCCTTTCGGGGTAAAGCGATAGCCAATGCCGCGTGCTGTGCGAATAAACTGAGGCGATGCTGGATCCGATTCAATCTTTTTACGCAACCGAGTAACCCTAACATCGACAGAGCGGTCAAATGGATCACGATCGATGCCGCTAAGTTGATTCAAAATAAAATCACGGCTGAGTGGCTGATTCGGCTTTTCAATAAACAGTTGCAACAAGCCTATGTCGGAGTATCCCAACTCAATCTCTTTGCCAGAGCGTGTGAGTATTAGTGATTTTTTATTAAATTGGAATTCACCGAAGAATACAACTTCATCGCTAGAGTCGTCAACATTTTGATAATTTGCTCGTCTTAGTAATGAATGTATTCGCGCCAATAATTCTCTAGGGTTAAACGGCTTAGCAAGATAATCATCCGCACCCACTTCAAGTCCAATAATACGATCAATTTCATCGCCCTTAGCGGTCAACATAATAATAGGAATATTTGAGCCGGCCCTGAGGCGTCTAGCAATTGATAGGCCGTCTTCACCTGGCAACATCAAATCGAGTACAATCAAATTTGCACTATTAATCTCAAGCCACGCATCCATCTCAATTGCACTACCGACCGATTCACTTTTCAATCCTTGATCTTCAAGGTAACGCACCAACATCCGGCAAATACCGGGGTCGTCATCCACAATAAGTATCAAAGGTGGTTTGTTTATCGCGCTCATAGGACCAAATTATACGTCAGCGAATTACCCTCGCCTCATCGTTACATTAGGTTACAAATCGACACAGATTGTTACGCCGTAGAAAGACGCTGGTAACAATCGATGCTTAACATGTCGACCAATCCAGTCAAGACTTGGATCAACTCAATTAATTTAAAGGTAAAAAATGAATAAATTAAACACTGTATTGCTCGCTTCAGTTTTGATTATTAGCACCCAGTCAGCTTTTGCTGGCTCCAAGATGGATAACCCCGCATTCGAGGATTTATCTTTTCTTGATAAAAAAGACCTTGCTCAAGTTCTTTTAGGGTTTAAATCATTGCCAGAAGATGTGCGCTTGTCACTATGCAATGGTGCTTTATTGAGCTATCTGGACTCTCAAGAGTATTCGGGCGATTTGGAAATTGTTGAAGAAATTTTCTCTGAGGTTGACGATTTATCACAAGATGCGCGCCTTGCTTTAACACAAGTTGCAACCAAAATGCTTGGTGACAACGGCAAATGCGAAGAAGGAATGGCGCGAGCGGACAAAAAGAAACGAGGTGAGCGTGGTTTTTGGTCAATGTGGAATCGATTTTGGGGTGGTGGCGACAAGAAGTCCAGAAATTAAACCATACAAGCAATTATTAACAATTAGGAGAGTGGATCATGAGAAAGAGTCTTATTACAATTTTATGCCTTGGCGCCAGCGCTCAAATTTATGCATTAACATTAAGCGAATATAGCGAAAAACTAACTCAAGAGCACCCGTTTTATTCGCAATTATCTCTCTCTGAAGAGGACAATCAACTCACCCATCAGACCTCTCAACTTATTTATGGTTGGAACGCCCAACTGAATGTTACTGACAACTACTCATCGGTAAATGACCTCAACAACGCCAGGGTCGAGCTTAGCACGCAAAAGGCAATTGAAGAAACAGGTGGCAACTTAAGCATAAAGCACTCGTGGAATGATAATGGACTGGCCGAACCAACAAACCTTACTTCAGTGGCTTACTCGCAGCCGTTTTTACAGAACCAAGGCGGTATTAACACCAGTCTATCTGTAGACTTAGTAAACATTGATTTAGAGTCAAAAAAATTAAGTCTGATTGAGCAATCTGAGAATTTATTAGCCTCCAAATCTAAAAAGTTTATTGATCTAGCACTTGCTCAAGAAAAAGTGGCTATTGTCAGCAAAAATTTAAAACTAAGTGAACAGCAACTTAGTATTGCCACAGAAAAATACGCGCAATCCATTCTTTCAGAATCCAGTCTACTGCAAGAACAGGATAACTTTATTCGAGCAAAGCAGCAGCTGTTACAAGCTGAACAAGAGCTAGACTCCATAAAAAAGGAGCTCGCCTCATGGATAAACGTCGATCCACAAGTAATGGTTGCCGAATTTAACATATTCCAAGAACAAACCGCTCTGGATACTAACACCCAAAGCCTTGTTGCAGGCTCAAGAGCGATCCAACAATTGGACTTTGATAGGCAAAAGCTTCAACGACAGCTCATTAGCAACCAAAACAAGCTAGAGCCCAGTTTAAATTTAAATATTGGATTGACAAGCCAAGGAAGTGGCAACGGTTATTTTGATAGTTTTTCAAACCAAAACACCTCATTCGAAGTTGGGCTTAACTTTACTTACGCTTTTGGAAACAGCAAAGAACAGCTCGACATCGAAAGAACTCGAAACTCACTGGCACAACTTAATAGTAGAATGCAGGAGAGTGAAGCAAATCTAACTCAGCAAATTAACGCTCAATTTTCACTAATTGAACTTCTACAACAACTGATGGAAATCTCGCTTGAACAAAGCTTATTGGCAGACGCAAAAGTCGGAGAAGTACAAAAGCAATACAACAATGCAAAGAGTCAAAAAAGTAACGTCATTGCTGCACAGAAGAGTGCCAATACGGCGAAGTTGTCGTATACACAGGCCGCTGCAAATCTTCAAAAAGCACACATCGATTATTTAAGCCTGTCGGATCAGCTTGTTGACACCATCAATTAAACCAGCACTATTTAACAAGGACACCCAATGAATGCTTTTTTAAAATTTTTTGCACACCAGAAAAAACTCGCCCTTATTTTCACTCTGTCCATCATTGTATTAGGGGTTATTGCCTTACAAGACATTCAGCGTGATCAGTTCCCATCCGCAGAGTTTTCCTCATTAACCATCTCAACCTCATACCCAAATGCCTCACCGCAAGATGTGGAAAAAAATATTACCAATGTCATTGAAGCAGCAATAAAAAGTATTTCTGGCATCGAAAAGATCACGTCCACTTCCCGTGAAGGAGTGTCCAGTATTAGTGTCAATATTTCTCCCGATGTTATAGACATCTCGGCCGTTAAAGCCGAAATAACAGAAACCGTCAACGGTATCCGCTCTTTACCTGGCGATATTGCTGATAACCCACTGGTCATTGACAGAAAATTTACTGAAAGACCAGTCCTTACCATTGTTATTGACGGGAAAAGCGTCGATATGGATGTTGCCGAACGGATTGCAAATGACCTAGAAAAAAATCTTACACTGATAGACGGCGTCTCTTCTGTTGATATAAGCGGCGACTCAACAAGAGAAATTCAAATTCAAATAGACCCCGATAAACTTTTACAGTATCAGCTTTCATTTGACCAAGTGAGTAGTGCTATTGCAAGGCAAAATGTTCGTTCAACAATCGGTGATAACAATCAAGGAGAGGATAAAAAAAGTATTGTCATATTATCTGAATATACAAACACTCAATCAATTGAAAATGTTATTGTTAAGTCAAGTTATGATGCCCCACTTGTCTATTTAAAAGACATTGCCATAGTTAGCGAGGGCGCTGTTGGGTCACAATCCATCACTCGTATCAACGGCACAACCGGCTATATTTTAAAAGTCAGAAAATCAGAAAATGCCGACATTATTCACACAGTGGAACAAGTAAGAGAGAAGGTTTACGAGTTAGAGCAATACTATCCAAGTGAACTTAACTTGATTATTGCTGACGACCAATCTACTGGCGTTGCAAATCGTTTAAAAATTGTTACTAACAACGCAATTTTAGGTTTGATATTTATCATGATTGTTCTCGGTTGTTTCTTGTCCCTTAAAACTGCTTTTTGGGTGGCGATCAGCATACCCGTAGCCTTGTTAGGTACGGTTGCTTTTCTTGGTTTTTCTGGGGAAACAATTAACCTGATCTCACTAACGGCGATGATTTTGGTACTAGGCATTGTTGTTGATGACAGTATCATTATTGCTGAGAGCATCCACCACTTCAAAGCACAGGGCGGCAACGTTTATGAAAATGTAGTGGCTGGATTTAAGCGCGTCATTTTACCGGTATTCACTACTATTTTGACAACCGTACTTGCCATGTCAACAATGTTTATGATGTCTGGCACCTTGGGCAAATTCATCTATATCCTACCTATTACGGTTATCTGCGCGCTTGTACTATCGGTCCTAGAGGTGAGTTTTGCTTTACCTGCCCACTTGGCAGGTCAAAAAAATGAAAAGCAAAAAACATGGTTTAAACCTGTCGAGCGCTGGTTTGAAAAGCAGTTAAAAAAATTACTTAAATGGCGTTATTCAGTTGTTACGTTTTTTATCGCATTACTGATTTACTCCTCATTTTTTGCCGTCAACAATATGTCATTCATCACATTCCCATCCGATGGCACGAATTCAATAAGTATGCGTATTGAAATGGCCGCTGGCACCTCAGCTAGCACAACTGAGCAAGCTGTTATTCAAGTGGAAAACATTATTATTGAACAGACCGGGGGGATTTTGGACTTCTTCACCAGCTCTATTGGTTCACGCGAAACCAATAAGGCAACAATCTCCATCGCCTTGATTCCTTCGAGCGATCGGGATGTTAGCGCCGCTGAGATCCTTAAAATTTTACAAGCAACCGTAATCAATGTCGAAGGCATCGAAGTTGTTAAATCTAGGGCTAATCGCGAAGGCCCAAATGCCGGCTCAGATATTGAAATAAACTTGATAGGCAGCAACGATGCACAAAGAGAGTCTGCCATTGCTCAACTAAAAGAAATACTAATGAGCATGCCAGGGGTTGGGGATATCGACACAGGCGAAGATCCAGGAAATTCTCGAATAGAAGTGGTGCTGGATTACGAGGCCATGGCCAGACTGGGCGTGGACTATCAACAGGTTTACAGCCACCTTAGAACAATTTACTCGGGCAAAAACGTCACGGATGTTCAGTTCGACAACACCAATTTAAACGTCAAAATGTATCTTGGAGATAACAACTATTCCGAGAACTACATTCCAAGCACGCAAGTCAGAAGTGGTCAAGGGATGATGATTCCGATGTCCGAATTTTCAACCATTATTGAGATACCCGGAGAGCCTGACTACCGTCATCTGAATGGCGAACGCGTTATTACGATTAGCGCCGCAGTTGACGATTCCACTACAACCGCACAGGTGGTAATGAGAAAGGCGTTACAAACACTGGATGTGGGGAGCAATTATCCCGGTGTTAGAATCGTGGAAGGGGGCAATGCCAGACAAGCAACACAAACACTTGATGATTTTTATTTTGCACTGGGGTTTGCAGTTTTTGGCATCTTTATGATTGTTTCACTACTATTTAACTCGTATTCCCAACCATTATTAGTGCTGGCAAGCGTGCCATTTTCTATGATTGGCGTTCTTTGGGCTTTTGTTCTGCACGGAGAGCCGTTCAGCTTTGTTGTTGCAATAGGAGTCTTAGCATTAGTTGGCGTTATAGTTAACGACTCGCTGGTCATGATAAGCCATCTAAATTACTTAAAATCTAAACAAGACAAAGTCAGTACTTCAATTAATTGGATTGCTGAGGGTTCAAAAGATAGACTTAGGGCTGTTGTACTAACAACACTTACAACACTTGCAGGTGTGCTACCTTTGGCCTATGGCATTGGTGGCACAGATGCTTTCTTACAACCAATGGTCTTGGCACTAGGTTACGGCTTGTTGTTTGGAACTTTGATTACGCTGGTGCTATTACCGTGCCTTTATTTAATGAATTACGACTTTATTAATTGGCTAACTGGTCTTAAAAGTAAGTACTTAACCAAAACAAATTAGGTTGATACTTTGGAGTTTGGTCACTGACCAAACTCCCGATGTAACACTTGGTTACCATTTGCCACACTTGGTTTCTCTCTAGAAAACGTCTTGTAACAATCAACGCCTAACATAGCACCTAACTCGAACAAACAATTGGGTTGTTTAATTTAAGCGATAAGGAAATACAACATGAAAAAACTACATAACTTACTACTGGCGTCGATCTTATGTATCGGCACACAAGCGGCCTTGGCCAATGCAGATACGACTTCCGGTGAAGGCGTATCAAGCTCCACGATTGAACAATTAGTTAGTCAAATTCAATCATTGTCAATTGAAGATCGCCGAACACTCAGAGAGGCGGTTCGCGCTCAATTAAAAGGGGAACGTCAAGCTTGCCAAAAAGCAGAAAAAGGCGGAAAGGATGTTTCACGTGAAGAGCACGAAGAACACAAAGCCAACTCTGCAAAGGACTCAGACAAACGTGACGCCAAGAAATGCCACAACAAGAAAGGCATGAATGACTGGGGTCATGAGATGGCCGGTGAGCCGGGCATGGATAAAGGCAAAATGAAACACCGCCAAAAAGCCGGCATGGAAAAAGAGAAATTTGAAAAATGGGTTTGGTTTCTATTTAACAAATACCATGCCCAACAACATCACTCTCACTAAAAACACAAACACCCTGTCACTTCCCAAGTGGTGGGGTTTTGCTACATTGTCAATCTTCCGCGCCAACCTCTAACTCAATCACTTCCACTTCAGCATTCGGGTGAGCGTTATGCGCCTTCTTTTCTGCTTCTTCCATGTTTTGAGCTTTAATAAATTCATGGTCTTCATGACCCTTCTCAATCGAATTTACTTTATATAAATGGTTGTCGACCGACATACAGCTTCTCCTGAATTAATATGAAAAATGTGTTCTTCGCAAATCCAAAGGTGCTTAAAAAATCGCCTAATTGATAACTATCTTACTTCACTGCCCAGAAGACAACCTGTTTTATTTTTTGGCAAGTCGCATAAAATTTTGATATATTTGTCCCGCGCTAATCAGACAATTCTCAATAACAGACTCTGACTCTCTTTTCATTTTTGACAAGCCGTCATCCCCTAGAGTGGCTTTCAGGGCGGCAGCATAAGCAGGCACCGCACCCCAATTGTCGACCGTATCTGGCTCAATCTCTACATGATATTGCATCGACCAAGCATTCAACCCAATGCGCATAGCTTGCACCTCGCAAACATCTGACTTTGCTAACACAACGGCATCTTCGGGTGCTTGAGCAACGCGCACCGAATGCCATTGCAAGCATTGCTGAGTGCTAGTCATGCCTTGAAAAATAGGGTCGGCAATACCCTTGTCAGTCAGCTCGACTTCCAGAACACCGATCTCAGGCGTGGGCATGGGTCCACAAGTGCCGCCCAATGCATCAGCAAGTAATTGATGTCCTAAACAAAGACCCAAATAAGGCTTGCCAAGTTTGCCAACCCAACGACGAATAGCCGCTTTTTCGGCCACCAACCAAGGGCAGTCTTCAATATCCCAAACATCCATTGGGCCGCCCATCACCCAAAGGGCGTCGTAATTATCCAAGTCAGGAATTAGTTCGCCCCGATGCAGGTTGACCGCATCCCACTGAATATTATCCTCAGCCAAAAACCCACGCAACGAGCCAGGATGTTCGCAATCAATATGTTGAAAAACAAGCAATTTCATCGACACTCTTCTCTCTTTTGTAAAGACATTTACTATTAGTATGTCATCATATCAAAATTTTCTGACCAGCGAGAGAAAGGGTTATACTTTCAATTTTTATCGATTGCTCCCGATATGACCCAATATAAAAATTTACTCAGCATTGCCATTGTTGCTTCTTGCGTTTTATTGATAATCAATTTTGGCATGCGCTCATCTTTTGGTTTCTTTCTACAGCCAATTTCAGATTCATTTGGTTACGGACGTGAGGTTTTTGCCTTCTCACTCGCCCTGCAAAATCTTTGCTGGGGTTTATTCCAACCATTAGCGGGCGCCGTAGCAGACAAGTATGGCACTTTTAGGGCAGTCATTGGGGGTTCATTATTGTACTCCCTAGGTATCTATGTCACCGCCAATGCAGGCTCAGCAATGGAGCTTCACATAGGTGCTGGCATCCTTATAGGTATGGGTATTTCCGGCACCGGTCTTGGTCTTGTTCTTCCCGCCATGGCGCGCATGGTCAAACCAGAAAAACGTGCACTTGCCCTTGGATTAGGTACGGCAGCGGGATCGCTAGGTCAATTTCTTATCATCCCTGTTGCTCAAAGTTTTCTTGAGGTATACGGCTGGCAAACGGCGCTTCTCATTCTATCGGCTGGCGCCTTATGTATGATGCTATTTGCTCCGGTCTTCAAGGGCGATGCAAGTGTCGACAATAAAATGATTGACGAGCCACCGCAAACTCTCAGAGAGGCGCTGGTAGAGGCTCGCTCCCACATGCCTTTTTGGCTGTTAATCGCCGGTTTTTTTGTCTGTGGCTTTCAGCTTGCGTTCATCACCGTTCATATGCCTTCATACCTCGGCGACAAAGGTTTTGACGGTTCGGTTGCGGCCACCAGTCTTGCATTAATTGGGCTGTTTAATATTATCGGCTCCATTGCGGCCGGCAAATTTTCAGGCATATATTCAAAGAAAATGCTGCTGAGCTATATCTATGCGGGTCGTGCAATTACCATTGTTCTGTTTATGATTACCCCAATCAGCCTTGTTTCAATTTATGCGTTCTCCATCGTGACCGGTCTTCTTTGGCTTGCCACCATTCCACCAACTTCTGGACTCGTGGCGCAAATGTTTGGCCTGCGCTATATGGGCACACTGTATGGCATCGTCTTTCTAAATCATCAGATTGGTTCGTTTATTGGTGTTTGGCTGGGCGGTTATTACTTCGATCAAACCGGCTCTTATGATGTTATTTGGTGGGCGGCTGCCGCGATTGCGGCCGTTACAGCACTAATCCATCTTTTCATTAACGAGCAGCCTGTTGCAAGACTGAGCCTTGCAAAACAAGAAGGGTAATCCATTGGCGCTCGAGTCCACAAAATACGTATTAGCAATAGATCAAGGTACCACCTCTTCTCGTGCGGTTTTATTTGATGCCGATTACACCATAGCCTCGATTGGGCAAAGTGAGTTCGAACAATTCTTCCCACACTCAGGCTGGGTTGAGCACGACCCCGAAGAAATATGGTCATCCACATTAGAATGTTGTCATTCAACCATTGCGCAGTCAGGCATAGAGCCAAGTCAAATTAAGGCCATCGGCATTACCAATCAACGGGAAACAACCATTGTTTGGGATAAAAAAACAGGCAAGCCCATCTATAACGCCATTGTTTGGCAAGATCGACGCACAGCCGACACTTGTCAACAACTCAAAGATCTCGGTCACGAGGCCAAAATTTCTGAAAAAACCGGTCTACTGCTAGACCCTTATTTTTCCGCCAGCAAGATCGCCTGGATTCTTGATAATGTGCCAGATGCTCGTGAAAAAGCCAATGCGGACGAACTGTTGTTTGGCACCGTTGACAGCTACTTATTGTGGCAACTAACCAAGGGCAAAGTGCATGCTACGGATGCAACCAACGCTTCGAGGACGATGCTGTACAACATTCACCAAGGCTGCTGGGACGACGGCCTTCTAGCATTATTCAACATACCTAGGGAAATGCTGCCAGAGGTGCGAGACTCTGCAACAGACTTCGGACGGTCCGATACCGATATTTTCGGCGGTTCAATTCCAATAACAAGTTTAATCGGCGACCAGCAAGCCTCCCTTGCTGGACAAGCGTGCTTTGAGCCGGGCATGGTGAAATCCACTTATGGCACCGGTTGTTTTGTATTGCTTAATACGGGAGAGAAGGCAGTTTCCTCAAAAAATAGGCTGCTCACCACCATCGCCCTGCAACTTAACAATAAGCCTACGTATGCGCTCGAAGGCTCTATTTTTATTGCTGGAGCCGCCGTGCAATGGCTGCGAGACGGTTTAAAAATTATTGATTCATCCGCGCAATCAGAGGTGTTAGCCTCTAGTGCAGACGACGAGCAAGACGTCTACTTGGTGCCAGCATTTGTTGGCTTAGGCGCACCCTATTGGGATGCCGATTGCCGCGGGGCTTTGTATGGCCTAACGCGAAACACTGGACCCGCTGAAATATCAAAGGCGGCACTCGAGGCGGTTTGTTATCAAACCTCTGACCTCCTACAAGCAATGGCTAATGATTGGCAAGATGACAACACTTCTGTCATTCGAGTGGATGGCGGCATGGCGGCTTCCGACTGGACGATGCAGCGACTCTCAGATATTCTAGCGATGCCTATTGATCGTCCGCCGGTGTTAGAAACAACGGCACTTGGTACGGCTTATCTCGCCGGTATGCAAGTTGGTTTTTACCCCGCACCAGAAGAATTTTCCAAATCCTGGAAAAAAGAAAAGCGCTTTACATCAACCATGGCAGAAGATCTTAGAAAGCAAAAACTCTCTGGCTGGAAAGATGCCGTTAGGCGCACACTTAGCGCTCCTTAGCTAATTTTCAACAACAAGGTTTTGTCGTCTTGATGTGTAATGGACACCCGCACGAACAACAAAGCCGATAGCGGCCACAACCAAAAACAAACCAACTCCATTGAGTAATGCTTGAGGATAACCTAGCGTGCTTACATCAAGGAAAAAATACGGGTATTTGCCGAGTAGCTCGCCGCGTATGGCTATATATACGGCATACAGGAGAGGGTAAATTCCCCAGTAGAAAGGGGTGGAAACTGGCATCGGTTGTTTTGTCGGAAAAGCCAACCAGTAAGTCAGCATTGCCATTGGGGTAATGTAATGGTTGAGATAATTTGCGACTGCCTTGATGCCGTCAGGATTGTATATATCGCTGAGCAGTAGGTGAAAAATAATACCCACAAACACAATAGAAGTCACCGCACAGCCAAATACTTTGGGGGAGGAAAAAACCCTGCCCCAGCGCGAATTAGGAAGCAGTGCGCACGTTGTGGCAACAAGTGCAACAAATAAATTGGTCAAAATTGTAAAGTAGCCCAGCAGTCGAATAAACGTATTGCCAACCGTCAGTCCTGCGGCCAAGTCTTTATTGATCGCCGTGGTAAAGTCGGTAATGACGCCAAACCAGGCGAGCAATCCAATTACCAGTAGCAACCAATGCTTAGTCTCTCTTTCCATTAATAAAGCCTCTTAATAACTACAACAATGCTACGCTCTTTATTTGAGCATATATTTCACTCCCGATCTGCAGTTTTAGAAGCTCGGCAGATTTTTTGGTAATGCAGGAAAGCAATAAGTCGTTTCCTGCCTTCAGACGCACCATCACTTGGGCGTCGCCCTCGTCAACAATCTCGTCAACAATTGCTGGCAAAATATTCAAAATACTGGTCTCCTCTTGGCGCTGTGTTGTCAAGCTTACGTCGCGCGCTTCCACTCTGAGACGCACATCACAGCCTATAGGTAACTGCTTTCTAGGGACGAAGAATCGACCGCATGAAAAATCAATAACGGTTAGATTGTAATTGTCATCGTGCTCAAGTACTTTCGCTTCAATAATTGAGGCCGCCCTTTCACCATGAGATAACGACATATCCAATCGAGTGAGCATCTCTGAAATTTCGCCATTACCAACAACACGGCCTTCATCAAGCAGAATCAAATGGTCGGCAAGATGGGCAACTTCGTCAATAGAGTGGCTGACATAAATCATTGGGATTTCCAGCTCGCCGTGCAACAACTCTAAAAATGGCAATATTTCTTTTTTGTGTTTGTCGCCCAGTGAAGCCAGTGGCTCGTCCATCAATAGCATTGATGGATTTGCTGACAACGCCCTTGCAATGGCCACTCGTTGACGCTCGCCGCCAGATAATTGACTGGCTCTGCGATCAAGCAAATGCTCAATTTGCAGCAGCTTAATTGCTCTTTGCATCACCGATTGATCGACATCAATGGCACGCTTAAAGCCATATTCAATATTATCCTTAGCGTTAAGGTGCTCAAATAAACTGGCCTCTTGAAAAACATAGCCAATAGAGCGTTTATGCGTCGGCACAAAATGTTGTTCATCTTGCCAAATGACGTCACCCACTTTTATATAGCCCTTGTTATTTTCAAGGCCGGCAAGCGCTCGTAAAAAAGTTGTTTTGCCGGAACCAGAAGGGCCGAAAACTGCAGTAACTCCTTTTAAAGGCAAGGACAAATCAACATCCAGAGCAAAGTCGGTTCGAGTAATGCTGAGTCGGCACCGTATGGTCATTGCCCACTCCTTTGCAGCAATGAAAAACGACGATTCAAACTATAGACAACAACCAACATAATAAATGACACTAGCAACAGGCCGCCAGCAAGCCAATGGGCGTTACCGTATTCCAGGGCCTCAACATGATCGTAAATGGCGATGGAAAGCACTTGTGTCTCCCCAGGAATACTGCCACCAATCATTAACACCACGCCAAATTCACCCACCGTATGTGCAAAACCTAGCACTGCAGCAGTGACAAAACCCGTGCGCGCCAGTGGCACAGCAACAGTGAAAAATCGATCGATAGGGGTGGCTCGGAGTGTCGCCGCAACTTCCATCGGTCGAGAGCCCATCGAAGCAAAGGCATTTTGCAAAGGCTGCACCACAAATGGCATCGAGTAAATAACGGAGCCGATGACAAGGCCGGCAAAGGTAAACGCCAAAGGCTGCGCGCCAAGCCATTGCATCGCCCCACCAATTGGACCGTTTGGCCCAAGACTAATCAGCAAATAAAAACCCAGTACTGTTGGCGGCAAAATCAGTGGTAAAGCAATCAACGCCTCAACCAAGGACTTTAACTTCCACTTAGAGTTGGACAGCCACCAAGCAAGTGGCGTGCCGATAACTAGCAAAATCAACGTACTGACACTCGCTAATTTAAGCGTGACTATTAGCGCCGATAAGTCGAATTCATTCAACATATCGCACACCATACCCGAAACTTTGAATAATCTCTAGCGCTTCATCGCTTTTTACATAGACCAAAAATGCTCGAGCAGCTTCATTGTTCTTTAGCAAAACAGCTTGCTGCTCAATCGGTGAGTATAAATTTTCTGGCACTAGCCAATACGAGCCTTTGATAGCTCCGCTCGGTTTTAATATTTGAGAGTAAGCAACAAAGCCCAATTCTGCGTTACCGCTATCAACAAATTGATACGTTTGGGCGATGTTTTCACCTCGCACCAGTTTGCTTTGAATGGTGCCCCACGCTCCCTTAGCTTTAATCACCTCTTCAGCAGCCATGCCATAAGGTGCCAATTTAGGGTTGGCTATCGCTAAATAGCGAAAGTCACCGCCAGCAATTACCTCACCATCTGAATCTATGGCGCCCTCAAGCGCACTCCACAAAACCAACTTGCCGATGGCGTAAGTAAACCTTGAGTTTGGTTCAATCAGGCCTTTTGTGTCTAACAATTCTGGCCTCTTCGCATCCGCAGCAAAGAGCAAATCAAAAGGTGCTCCATTGACGATTTGGGCGTAATGTTTTCCCGTTGAGCCGGGAATCAATATCACTCGGTACTCGGTATTGTCCTCAAACTCACTAGCTAGCACTTTCATTGCACCAACAAAGTTACTGGCAACGGCGACACGAATCTCATCGGCCATCGATGCGGAAGAGACGAGCAGTAAGCCAAATACAATTGGCGCTAGGCGCAAAATTGAACTAAATGATTTCATCAAAAATAGGATTGCGTAAAGACGGCAAGAACGGTGCATAGTGAATATGCAATTATTTTAAAGTGAAAGGGGGTTGGCAAATTGGCTATTCAGCCTTGTGAGTATTACTCAATACTGCCAGAGTTCTAGTGCACTCCATGCCTCTCCAGCAATCTGGCTTATTTTGCTGTCGTTGCCTTCGTAAGCCAAACGAATCCAGTATTTCACCTTGGACATGTCCTTAGAAACACCTCTGCCGTTGTAATACATCACCGCCAAATTATACTGGGCGCTAGCATACTGCTGCTCTGTTGCCTTTAAATACCAACTGATTGCGCTTTGATAATCTTGAGTTACGCCTGTGCCGTGTTCGTACATCACACCCAATGTATATTGGCCTTCGGCGTCACCTTGGTTGGCCGAGGCGCGGTAATACTTAAAGGCGCTCTGATAATCTTGCATCACGCCCTGGCCATAGTAATACATTTCGCCCAATGTGTTTTGCGCTTTGACAACACCTTGATCGGCTGCTTTTTTATACCAATAAGATGCTTGTTGATAGTCTTGGACAACGCCCTTGCCGTAGGTGTACAGGAGTCCTAAATAAGTTTGCGCCTTGGCGTCGCCTTGGTCGGCAGCCCTTCGATACCAATAAGCCGCCTTTTCATCGTCTTGCTGAACGCCCTCGCCACGACGATACATAAAGCCAAGATTATACTGCGCGTCAGCATCACCTTGCTTGGCTAGTGGTTGCCACTCCTTATAAGCCGCCTTGTAGTCGCCAGTATTATAAGCATCTAGACCATCTCGAAAATCGGCATAAGATACGCTTAACAAACCCAAGGCTAAGCATAATAATAGCAGTTTAGAGACGAGCTTCATAACCCTAGAAAATTCACAATACAGTCTAAATTGACTGCAAATATACCCTTTGTACAGTCCAATGTGGGCTAATTTTGCTTTTCAAGGAAAATTGTAGGAATTACTAACACTTGTTATCTTTAATCAAGCAATTCAAATTTGTCACTATAGCTCATTAAGAATTCATTAGAATAATTGGAATAATTGGAATAATTACTCTAGTTTGGTTGAAAAAATAATTTATTGGGCGTACAATTACTCGACTAACGTGCTGATTACTATCAATAAATCATGAATGCAAAAAAACTTTTAAACCTTCAAGCAGCACTCTTAGCGGGTAGTGTCTTCCTTTTGTGGTTTGCACCTGAAAAAATTGTTTGGACGTTTGAATTTGTTAAGACGCCAAATCTTACCCCTTATATAAATTTTATAACCGTCTTGATTTTGAGTCTTGCTATGCTGTCGAGCGTCCTTGCCAATCTGCCTGAAAATATACTTGGCGATGTATGTGCGGCATTTGGCACCACTCATCTGCTATTTTTAATCGCAAAAATACATCAAGTAACAACTGGCGATGACAGTTTTGACATAATGGCGGCGCTCAGTGTGACTATGACATTGATATTTATCCTGCTGTTCTTTAACGAATATCGTAAGCTCAAAATAGTCTGAACTTATTCAAACTGACCATTTTTCAAAAAGTGGATCACTTGACGGATGACCGTCTTGTTTCTCATCATAAAAGGGTGTGTCACTGGCAGTGAAATGTGGCCAGTCATACCTTCAAGTTTTGTATTGCCCACAGTTACTTTTCCGTCATTCTGACCTGGAAGCATCCTTGATAAAACTGGATTAACACTCCGTGTACCGGCAATAACGCCTACCTCAAAATTCGCCGCACCTAACACTTTTGGCACACTTTTGGCATCTGTCCCCAGCTGCAATCCAGCAGGGCCGTGCATCTGCTCAAAGCCCGGGACATTTCTCAAAGAATCCACAACCTCACTGCCTTGATTTGGCGGACCCAACATCACCACTCTGCCTAATTTTTCTATCGTGTTTTTGCTCAAATACTGGCGCACTAAGATACCGCCCAACGAGTGAGTGACAAAATGCACTTTAGCGCTGCCCGCACATTGAAACAGTGCACTACTGATAATGGAGTCAGCCAGCTCTTCAATGGTGTGTTTAGTGGAAGGGTAACTTGTATTTATTGTTTTATAACCCTCGGAGTTCAGGGCTAACGCCATCTTTTTAAGCGAGGAATCTGTACGGACTAACCCATGCAAAAGAATAACACACGTATTGATGTTGCTTTGTTCGGAGGGCAAATTCATCATAATTAGTGTTAATAATAAACACTTCACACAATTGTGTCTATTGAATTGTACAATAAATTTGTGTATGATTTAGCTATCAAGATAAAGGCTTTTAAAGCGCTGCCTTGATGTAGGATTGGAAGAAAACACTTCTTCTATTTTATATTTTGCAGCAACATAGGAGTCTATATGCAAAACACCATCGGTAAGTCCACCCAAAGCATTTGGGGAGGCGAGCAAGAGCACGAACTTTTTGAACGATCCACTCAAGTTCCAGTTGTTCACAGTGTTTCATTCGCTTACGAAGATATTGATACTTGGCACAAAGTTGCGCTTGGCGAGGAGCCTGGTCATATTTACTCGCGTAACACAAATCCCACTGTCAGAGCGTTTGAAGACAAGGTAAAGGTACTAGAAGGCGCTGAGGCAGCAACCAGTTTTTCCTCAGGCATGGCGGCCATTAGCAACACTCTGGCCACTTTTTTAAAACCCGGCGATCGTGTTGTTTCCATCAAAGACAGCTACGGCGGCACTAACGTTATTTTTAATGAGTTTTTACCACCGTTAAACATCAAGGTTGCGCTTTGCGAAACAGGCGATTACGAGCAAATTGAGGCAGAGATTACAAAGGGCTGCACGGTGCTCTACCTAGAAACGCCAACCAACCCTACGATCAAAATTACCGACATCAAGCGTCTTGCAAGCGCTGCGCACAAAGTGGGTGCGCTGGTTGTTGTCGACAATACCTTTGCCACACCGATCAACCAACTGCCTTTAACGCTTGGCGCCGACATCGTACTGCACTCCGCCTCCAAATATCTCGGCGGCCATGCAGACGCCTTGGGTGGTGTGATTTGTGGCAATCAAGACTTGGTCCACAAGGTCTATCATTATCGCGAAATCAACGGTGCAACATTAGCACCGATGGATGCTTATAGCCTATTAAGAGGCATGAAGACTTTGAAGCTCAGGGTTGAACGCCAAAATGACAATGCGATGGCGGTAGCGCAATATTTACAGCAACACCACTCGATAGATGAGGTGAATTATCCAGGCCTACCATCACACCCCGGTCACGATATTGCCAAGGCTCAAATGAAAGGTTTTGGCGGCATGTTAAGCTTCTCGGTGAAAGGCGGGCTTGACGCGATTAAACAATTTTTACCGAAGCTGAATTACGCCCACATGGCGGCAAATTTAGGTTGCGTTGAAACAGTTGTTGGACCTCCAGTAACAACTTCACATGTGGAGTGCACTGCAGAAGAGCGTGCTGCAGCAGGTATACCGGAAGGATTAGTAAGGTATTCAGCCGGCATTGAAGACATTGAGGATTTAATCGCAGATCTTGAGCAAGCATTGAGCTTTTTAAGTTAAAACAATTTTTGGAGAGTTATGAAAGAAAGTAGAAGAAGGTTCGATAAAAGCGAATACCAACAACGACAAAATAAAACTCGCGCTGCAATGGGGCAAGCTGGTGTCGACTTATTAATAGTCTATGATCCAGCCAATATGTGCTGGTTGACAGGATACGATGGCTGGTCGTTTTATGTCCATCAATGCGTTGTCATATCTAGTGATGGCGCCCTATTTTGGTACGGGCGTGGCATTGATGCCAAAGGCGCTGAACTGACCACCGACCTCGCCCTTGAAGATATCCTGCCTTATCCAGATGAATACGTAATGTCACCAGAGCGCCACCCAATGGAATTTCTTGCCAACATTCTTAAGCAAAAAGGCTTGGATAAATGCCGGATAGGTCTAGAAAAAGATAATTACTACTTCTCCGCAAGAGCAGCCGAATCTTTATACGCCTGCATGCCTGAGGCAAGCTTTTGTGATCAAACAGGACTTGTGAATTGGCAACGAGCAGTAAAGTCTGAAACAGAACTCGACTATATGCGCCGCGCTGGCAAGGTGATTGAGGGCGTGTATCAGCGAGTAATGGAGGTTGCTGAACCGGGCATGCAAAAAAACGAGCTCGTAGCAGAAATACTGCATGCAGGCGCGCTAGGCAAGGATGGTCATTACGGTGATTACACATCCTTCGTACCCTTAATCGGTGCTGGCGATGAGGCAGCCGCCTGCCATATGACATGGGATGACAAAAAACTGGCGAATGATGAAGGCATGTTTTTAGAGCTAGCAGGCGCCTATGCCCGCTACCATTGTCCGTGTTCACGCACCTTGTTTTTGGGTACGCCGCCACAAAAATACATCGACATTGAAAAAGTGATTGCTGAGTGCATTGAGAATGCGCTAGAAATGTTTAAGCCGGGTGTTGTCTGCGAGGAAATATCCGATAGCTTTACCGCAACACTTAAAAAATATGGCTACGAGAAAAACAACCGTGTCGGCTACCCAATTGGGCTCAGCTACCCGCCAGACTGGGGTGAGCGTACAATGAGCTTACGCTCCTCGGACAAGACAGTGCTTGAGGAAAATATGACTTTTCACTTTATGCCAGCAATCTGGTTTGACGACTGGGGCTTTGAAATGACAGAAAGTATCCGCGTTGGCCAAAACGGTGGCGAATGCTTATCCAACGTGCCGAGACAACTACTAATAAAATAAAGCCATGAAAAACAACCCCATATCTGCGACAATCGATTTCGACAAAGACGGCATTCAGCACGGCTTTCTAAAAGTCCCGTATTCAAGCAACACCTCGGCCTGGGGCTCGATTATGATTCCAATCACCCAATTTAAGAATGGTGACGGGCCTACAGCCCTGTTAACCGGCGCCAACCATGGTGATGAATACGAGGGCCCGATTGCGCTGTTCAATCTCGCAAGACGCAATGATATTAGCAATATTTCAGGCCGAGTTATTATCGTCCCAGCAATGAATTTTCCTGCGTTTCAATCTTGCGATCGTGTCTCGCCAATCGACGGCATAAACATGAACCGCACCTACCCAGGAAAGCCCGACGGCACTGTAACGCAAATAATTGCAGATTACTTCAGTCGCATATTACTACCAATGACCGATATAGCCCTAGATATTCATTCAGGCGGAAAAACGCTTGATTGCCTACCTTTTGCAGCCTCGCATGTCCTTGACAACAAAAAGCAAGAAGAGGATTGTGAGGCTGCTTCCAAAGCTTTTGGCGCGCCTTACCTGCTAAAGATGCTAGAACTGGATTCTGGCGGAATGTACGATTCACAGGTTGAATCTATGGGAAAAACCTTTGTCACCACCGAGCTCGGTGGTGGTGGCACCAGCACGCCATATACAGTAGAAATTGCCAAACGCGGTGTTGACAATCTATTGATTCACGCAGGCATTATGGATGGCACGCTTACACCAAATCTCTCGCCTACAGTTTCACTAAACATGCCAGACGACCGCTCGTTTGTATGCTGTGAGCATCGTGGCCTTATCGAACCTATAGTCTCTTTGGGCGACATGGTGCACACAGGCGACCTACTCGCCAAAATCCACAATACCGATAGAACGACTTGTGAACCTGTTGAATATTTTGCAAAAAGAGACGGGATGGTTATCATCAAGCACGCGCCGTCGATAGTTAGCATGGGTGACAATCTATTTGTCATTGCAGAGGTTGTTTAAGCAAAAACACCGCAGTCGTAAGGCATGACACAATTCAGAAAAAAGCACAAGCCATGCCATGCTTCGTTTTAAGGCGCAATAATGAAAATCATCCGACTTATTAATTTTCAAATTGTTTGATAATGACTAAGGGATGATTTGTTCTTTTTTCCATTGCCAATTAATCAAGCTGGCGCCAACACCAGTCATAATCATCAAGCCGCCGATTATCATGGACGCCGTTAGCTCTTCATCTAAGAGCGTAACTCCCGCAATAATTGAAGTGACAGGCAAAAGCATTAAGAAGGGAGAAATTTTACTTACATCAACACTACTTAGCAAGTGATACCAGACGCTGTAACCAATCACTGTCATTATTAATGCCAGATAGAGAACAATCGACCAGTCGACCCAATCTGCAGTCATCATAGCTTGCCACTGACCCTCCTCAAGAATGAGCGACCCAATCAACATTTGTGGTGTCGCCATCACAGCCACCCATGCAAGTATGGTGATTGCGGAAAGCCCTTTGAGCCTACTAATCATCAGTTGAGCAACCGCCCACACACTTGAGCCTGCAATCAACAAAAGAGCACTGTTTAGACTATCCCCCAATCTCGGCTCACCCACAATAATAAGAACACCCGCAAGAGCAAGGATCATGCCAATAATTCGCGCAATCCCAAGCCTCTCCTTAAACAAGAAAGCGCCGAAAAGTGCCAATATCGGGCCCTCAAGCTGCACCAATATGGCCGCAGTCGAGGCGTCGACACCTCTGAGGCCGTTAAATGTAAGGCCATACTGAATGGTAGATCCGATTAGTGCAACCAAAAAAATCTCACGCATACGCCCCCAGGGTGGCTGCGTAAACCAAACGAGAATCAAGCCCGCGATTCCAAATCGCATAGACATGATGAGCAATGGTGAAAACTGCTCTAATCCGATTTTGGCCAAGGTAAAGCCCAACCCCCAGGTGATTGGAACTATAAGCGCTAACAGTATTTGCTTTAAACTCATCCTTTGTTTAATCGTGCGGCACAGGGTAACAAGCTGACATTATTTCACTTATTGAGGCTTATTTAGGATTTTTTAACGATGTAGGATTGAGACACCTTAGCAGAAAATTTGACTAACTTCTTATACTGACGTAATTAGACAGAAACACAAGGTAATGCATGGCATTTAAGGAAATAAAAAAGCCCTACGCAAAGAGTGCTACGAAGGACTCGGTAATTGCACAATTGCTAAAGGAGAATAACTATTAATAACTTTGCAATTAAGGCACCCGCCACTTGAAAATACTTCTTCACAAGGATAGAGAGGCCCAGAAATAAAGAAGAAAAACACTACTCTTGCGAGTGATATCTATATCCTACCCCTGCTATAGGGTATTTGCAAGGAATTAAAGGAAATAACTATAGAAAACAACAGCTAACGTCGCTGATTAAGGTGCTAAATACGCCTTAAAACTCCACCCCAATCACTCTCCTAGACCGTCAATCGCTTTTGCGTGATACAATCCTGTTTTTTGATTTTTTGACATTTTGTTATATTCATCCAATACCTCTTGATATTGCTCTTCAGTAAGCAAGTGCCAGCCAATACACTTAGCAACCGGTGATCTGCCACAGCTACATCCACGCATCTTTTCAGGTTTTGACATTATTGTTGCGGGGTTTTAATTAGAGGGTAAATCAATTATAAGATATAAAGCTAGTGGGCTTTTAAAATAGCCCGGACGTAAGAAGCACCACTATGTGAAAAATCATTCAGTAAGTCGGCAATTGCGCCAATCAACAGATCGACACTTTCCTCGCCAGATAGCTCTGTTACTATATCTACTAGATTATCTTGCACGCCTAAGTCTTTATACTCAACTGTCGCATCATTGACCACGTTGTTTGGCATCGCTCGAGCTAGCAATTCATGGATATCTTGAGCCTTTAAATAAGCCAATTCTGAAATGATGGTGACAATATGATCGTCCTCAAATTCACGTACGTTTTCAGGGGTGTTGAGCGCTTGAATGGTTGGGTGTTGGTTATTTTTCTCGATATATGCTTGATTCATCACCAGACTTTGAAAATCCTCTATGGCAGTGTGGCGATTAGAGGCCAACTGGATAGTGTCTTTCTTTGCCTGCGAATAACCCGCCAAATCCTGCATGCCAACCCACAGCGTATCAACAGTGCTATTGCCCGGCAGAGGCGTCACATGATATGGGTTGGAAAAATCGCCCAAATAGTGCAGCCCCCACCCCATAAAGCGCCAACCCCAATAGTCGTGGCCGTTTTCAAAGGCGAACTCTGCAAGTTGTTTATAAAGCTGGATTCGATACTCTGGGTAAGTTTTTTCGAGGAACCCCCCCAAGGCGTAAACCAAGGATGACTCATGATAAAACCCCATATGAAAAGGAGCTTGTGTGCCGTAATCTAAATTAGGGTTGCCAAATGGCTGCTTACCAAAACCATACTCTAGGCCATAATCAGTATTACTGTCGGTGAACAACCCAATATCCAAACCATGGTCCGGTTCGTCATTGGCGCTAGTGGCAACGTCAACTGGCGATACCATCTGCCCCTCGCTCAATTGCACCAGTTGCACATCGTATAAATAGGCTTTGTTTTTAAATATGCTCACTGCATCTGGAGAAATCAACGCTAGGCCAGCTCGCTTATCTCCCGGCAATAATTGCAAATAAATGGGCCACTTGCTGTTGGGGTTTACTCTAATTGCCCGAGCAAAGCGCTTTCGGATGTCATTAACATTACCTGTTGCCACAAAAGCCAACTCGGGCGGACGAGACGCGTAATACCACAAGTTCTCTCGCATCCACTCTTCTTGGGACTGCAAGAAAACAACCAATTTTTCTTCATTGGCTAGCAAAAATGATTCTAACGCTTCAACTTCAACCAATTCAGCTGAGCTAACTTCTGGCATAGACTGCAGAAGCTGCTTACTCACCAGTGTGTGGTTAGACCACGAGAATGCCTGGCCAGAAATAATAAATAAGAAAATAAGCGGTATTAGGCGCATGTGATTTGTTTTGTATTTAATAAATTATTTCCAGCACCCAAGTCTTGGAATCCGCCGTGTTGCTTGTCAAGAAAAGACACCGTTCATGCCGTCTTTCTTTATTGGGAAGCGACAACTTTGACAGATCTTATTCACGGTGTTTAACAATTCTTAGTCTTCAGGTAAGGAATCAAACTCTTTTCTTTTCCCAGCGAGCCACTTTTGCATCGCTTCAGGATCTTGCATTAATTCACTCATCGCACCCATCGCTTTTAAATGGTCTTCATCACCAGACTCAAACATCTCTTTACCGTGCACTTGACTCATCATGCCTATTTCATCAAAACTATTAGTCGAGAATAGCTTGTTACACGCCCCGCCCAATTGTTTGCAACTCATTGTTTTCATAATGCCTCGCTCCTGAAGTTTACATCAATAGCTTATATGCTCTTGCCTCATTATATTCCTTCTAAATTAACAGCTAGTCAAATAATGACAGTCGCTCTTTAAGGGCGACACTTGTTAATTTCCCCTTACCCCAAAAGGAAAGTATTTTGCTATCCAGTTCTGCATCGTTTCTACCAGGGTGCTTTTGGCTGCATACATAGGCACAGGAGCCAGTCAGCCTGCAACATAATCGGTACAATCTCCTTATGAAACACTGGATATTCATTCTAATTATATTTTCTCTAGGCTCTTTAGCAGATGAACCAAGCCTAGACTCCTACCAAAACAACCAAGTCCAACAAGTCGCGGGGCAGGTTTACTATACCTACGAACCACAGATTAACACTAGAGTCAGGCAACAACCCTCTCTTGACAGTAACATCTTTGGGCTGCTCAATAATGACGATAGAAACCACGACACAGACATAAACCACAAAGACTATAAATACACACCTTACAATGAGGAATGGATGAAAGTATTAGACTTTGATGGCAAGCTTCTTGGTTACAGTCGCCGCTCTCTTTTCTATAAAAGTAATACCATTATTAAGTATGAAGACTCTGTACAGACACCAAAAGGTACTTACAAGCTTGAGTTTATAGGACACCCATGGTCAGCCTCAAAGCGTACCTACGACAGTGGTAATTACTATTACAGCATAACCCTAGATGATACTGAGTTAATATATGAGAGAGGCTGGAAGAGCAACAAGAGACACCTTCAAGAGATGTATATACAAGAGGGAGAGTTTCTGCCGATGCAATTCCATACACTTGACATCCAAGGCAAAAGAGTTGGGTGGCTGTTTGGGTGGAATCAATATGCTAAATACGATTCAGACTTAGACTTTTCTTTTGCTAGACTTATTGTTCCTATTGGTAACAAAGGTGAGCTTTATACCGCTCAAGGTGAGGGGTTTAAGTTTAGAGTTATTGCAGACTTTCTAGACAAGAAAGATAACCAGCTCATCATTACTGAAGGTCATATTCAAGACACCTTTGGTGTTAAAGCAAGATTTAATTATTATCACTTACCTTACCAACACCTATTTACACTCGATGAAGATGATTTAATAAATGTAGAAACTGGGAATATAGAAATCTCTGAAAAACTCATTGATAGCAACCCATACTACGCTTACTCAATTGCCCTTAATTATGATGACTACGATGCCATTAGAAAGACCTCTAGCAGGTTTAAAGACACCCTAGATAAGGCAGCAAAAGAGTGCCCAGAATACGATTTAACTGTGGCGCAAAAGTGTCCAGAATGCGCTAAAGAGGGTATATTTAGGCCCACTGTCTACGTAGGCTATACCAATAGAACTCGAGAAAACTCAGCCGACAGGCATCAGGCGTATGATGAGCTTAAATCTTGCCTAGTAAGCGCAATAGGCAAGGATGCCTATCATTACTTGTACTTCTCAACCGGACTCTTCCCCTCTCAAAAAGTAATTGATGATTATCTTGAGAATGAGTATCGTTATATGGATGGGTATCTCTACTATCTTCACAAGAATGAGAGTGGCCATTAGAGTTCGTGGCTCCAGCTATAATTCAACTTTAATCCGCACCACGAAAAGAAATGGAAAACTTAAGAGGTATTTTATTCATGATTTTATCCATGGCTGGATTTGCTCTTGAAGATTTATTTATCAAACTTCTTTCGTCACACTTGCCGGTATCACAAATACTGATCACTCTTGGCTTCAGCGGGGCTGCTGTATTCTTAATTACCGCACTTCTAACTCGTGCACCGATTCTGCACAAGGATCTATTAAATAAACCTCTTATCATTCGTACATTTTGCGAGCTTTTTGCAGCATTGTTCTTTGTGTCTGCGATCGCTTTAACACCACTCTCTTCTGCGACGTCAATTTTAATGGCAACCCCACTAATGGTGACAATAGGGGCGGCGGTATTTTTTGGAGAAAAAGTTGGCTGGCGACGCTGGACCGCCGTAATAGTGGGATTTTGTGGGGTATTGTTAATCTTACGCCCAGGATTTGATAGCTTTATGCCAGCATCACTTCTAGCGGTTATTTCAACTTTATTTTTGGCAGTAAGGGATTTAGTAACACGTGCTATGCGCTTTGAGATTTCAACGACAACCGTTTCCATGTATGCCTTTTTTGCATGCGGCATCTCAGGCTTTATTGCCATGCCTTTCTATTCAACCATGGTCACCCCCTCTTCAATTGAAATAATGTATTTCGCTTCAGGCACGTTTGTCGGTGTACTTGGATATTACGCAATCGTGCTTGCTACTCGCAAGGGGGATGTGTCAGTTATATCGCCATTCCGATACTCGCGCCTGGTGTTTGCTATGATTTTAGCCATCATAATTCTCTCAGAAAGGCCGGACTCACTGACGCTGAGTGGGGCTGTAATTATCGTACTATCTGGCGTATACACGTTTATTCGCGAAAATAAACTCTCCAACTTGTAAGAAGGCTCCTGTCTTATTGATGCGGCTATAATTGTGCGACAAGCTTTTGGCGTAGTTTGGATAGCGCCTAATAATATTTTATCTGTAGGGAATAATATGAAACAAGTAGTAATCAGCGGCACAGGCTTATACACCCCAAGCCAATCCATTTCCAATGATGAGCTGGTAGAGGCATTTAACGCCTTTGTGAGTGATTACAACGTAATCAACAAAGCCCAAATAGAGGCCGGCACGTTAGAGCCTTTAGCAGAAAGTAGTAGTGCTTTCATCGAAAAAGCATCGGGAATTAAAAGCCGTTATGTTGCTAATAAAGCGGGTATTTTAGACCCAAAACGGATGGCGCCTTTTATCCCTGAACGTTCTAATGATGAGCCATCCATTCAGTGCGAGATGGCCATTTCTGCTGCTAAAGACGCCTTGGCTCAAGCCGGCAAGACGGCAGCTGATGTTGACATGGTTGTTGTAGCTTGCTCAAACTTGCAGCGCGCTTACCCTGCCATTGCCGTTGAAGTGCAAACCGCACTGGGAATAAGCGGCTTTGCCTATGATATGAACGTGGCCTGTAGTTCGGCCACCTTTGGCATTCAGTCAGCCGTAAATGCCATTCAGTCTGGTTCCGCTGGATGTGTGTTGATGGTCAATCCCGAGATTTGTACTGCCCACTTGAACTTCCGTGATCGCGATAGCCACTTTATTTTTGGTGATGCTTGCACCGCAGTGATTTTGGAAGATGCTGCTCAGTCTTCCAGTGAAAGCCAATTTAAAGTGCTGAACACTAAGCTACAAACAGTCTTCTCAAACAATATTCGTAACAATGCAGGCTTTCTGAACCGCTGTGATGAATCGGGCCTAGGTAAAATGGATAAGCTGTTTGTTCAAAACGGTCGCAAGGTCTTTAAAGAAGTATGCCCTATGGTGGCGGCACATATTAACGCTCAGCTTGATGAACTGAAAATTCCTGCCGACAACCTCACTCGATTGTGGCTACACCAAGCGAATTTAAGCATGAATGGACTTATTTCCAAGCGAGTACTGGGACGTGAGGCCAGCCTTGAAGAATCTCCGGTGATCTTGGACCGCTATGCAAACACCAGCTCGGCTGGCTCAATCATTGCCTTTCATCTATATAAAGATGACTTTAAAGCGGGCCAATTAGGCGTAATATGCAGCTTTGGAGCGGGCTACTCCATCGGTAGCGCAGTACTTGAAAAATGCTGAATTGTGAAAGAAAGGTCATGGAATTTATATGCTCTGAGAGCGCCTAGGAGAGGCATTACTTAGGTCGAGGAATAACCCTACTAACAGCATATAACAGCATATAACAGCAGAAAGAGGTTGTGCTAATCAACCAGTTCATCATTCTCGTAGTTTTTCACTTTTTCTAAGTGCTAAGGTATTAAAGTTATTAATAAAATCATTGGTACAATGCTAATGGGAGCGGGTCTGTTACGATAACTATGCAAAAATCTGGCTAACAAGAAAATTAACAGGGACACTAACGCTTGCTCGGTCCCGCTTCGTTTCACATTTTAGCCAACTATTACTTAGCCTGTTATTTGGGCGTTACACTTAGGAGGAGACATGCAATTAACACCTTTTCATATAGCTGTTCAAGTTCGGGATATTGATGAGGCTAGAGACTTCTATGGCGTTAAGATGGGACTTTCTGAAGGTAGAAGCATGGAGGCTTGGATTGATTTTAATATGTTTGGTCACCAGTTTGTAACCCATCTCAATCCAAAACTTGGTAAAACTGGGAAGATAATTAATATTTCAAATCCTGTTGATGGGCATGGGGTTCCAGTTCCTCATTATGGAGTTGTTATGAACTTTGAAGATTGGGAAGCTTTCGCTCTAAAAGTTAGCGAGTTCATTGATGATTTTATCATTGAGCCGCATGTGAGGTTTAAAGGAGAGCCAGGTGAACAAGGCACTATGTTTTTTTCAGATCCTTCTGGTAATGCGCTAGAGTTTAAAGCCTTTAGAAATATTGAGTTGGAGCTTTTCGCAAAGTAAATATTGTGTAACAAGGCAAGCTAAATAAACAAACTATTCATAATTCATTAAACTGGCTTTTTCATCTCATGTGTGGGGGAGAGTATAACAATAGTAACAGAGGTGTTGGTGAGCCCCCCCTAGGGGTTAAAGAGTCTGGGTAAATATGAGAACTGCCAACATT
>DUCF01000075.1 GCA_012959965.1 Candidatus Thioglobus sp.
CTTTTTTACGGAATATCTTTGTTTCTAACATAGCGCCTCTCCTTATCGAGTATTAAATACTTTGTAATTGTAATAGTTATATTCGAGGAGGCAATATAAAAAAATAGTAGGTGTATCTCATATCATATTTATTCAGACTCTTTAGGCAGGGAGGGAGCTCACCAACATCGCTGTTACTATTGTCAAATCCTCCGTCGCACGTGAGTTGAGGGAGATAAATGGAGCCCTAATCATTTGGGTTGCGAATGGAGTAACATACGCATATCTCGCCACATAATTATTTAACAAAAAGTTGTTACAATCATGCCCGTGTTAAAACTTGATGCTATAGATATTCGCATTCTTGCCGCTGTACAAGAGTGCGGCCGTGTGAGCAAGACAGTGCTTGCTGAAAAAGTGAATCTATCAGCAACACCATGCTGGACCAGACTAACTCGTCTTGAAAAAGCCGGAATTATTCGAGGCTATCACGCAGAAATTGCGTTTGAACTTATCGCTAAGATGACCACTGTGATATTGGAGGTTTCTCTGAAGCGACACCACTATGAGGATTTTGAGCGTTTTGAAAAGCGGATTCACAAAATTGACGAAATTGTCGAATGTATTGCCACAGGTGGCGGGGTGGATTACATCATGAAGTTGGTAGTGCCGAGTATTGACGCCTATCAGCAACTGGTTGACGAGTTGCTGCTTGAAAACTTAGGCATAGACCGTTATTTTACCTATATCGTAACCCGCGAAATTAAATCGGTAAAGCCCAAGCTCACAATGCCATAATTAATGGTCATAGCCCAAGAGTTTAGACCGAACTACTGTGGGAAGCGTCAATATAAAGACCAATCAGTCTGTAATGGCTGCCTAGTTCAGTCTAGGTGGGTAGTGGAAAATGCGTATCATTATCTGCTTAATTTTATTTACATGGCGAACCTATAATGAACAATTCTATGACTGGCGATGTCGGTTTTGGTACACAAATACGCAGATCACCCTATTTTGATGCAACTGTGCGATCGGGTGCGAAGGGTTTTTCGGTGTACAACCATATGTATATTCCACGCGATTTTGGCGATTCGGTAAAAAATTTCTGGAATCTTGTCAATGATGCAATTCTATGTGATGTTGCGGTTGAGCGTCAAGTTGAAATTACCGGTCCAGACGCTGCAAAATTTGTACAAATGTTGACCCCGCGCAATCTTTCAAAATGTGCGGTTGGCCAGTGCAAGTATGTACTTATTACTGATGAAAATGGCGGTGTTTTAAATGACCCCGTGTTGCTAAGACTGGCTGAAAACCACTTCTGGCTCTCTCTTGCTGACAGCGATATTCTGATGTGGGCTAAGGGCGTAGCAGTTAATTCTGGTATGGACGTAACGCTATGCGAGCCAGATGTCTCACCCCTCCAACTACAAGGCCCGAAATCAGGTGAAATCATGCAGGCCGTCTTTGGTGAAGAGATTGAAAATTTAAAATATTACTGGCTAAAAGAGTTTGAGTTGAATGGTATTCCGTTAATTATTTCAAGGACTGGCTGGTCTAGCGAGCTTGGCTATGAAATTTATCTGCGCGATGGCTCTCGTGGAAATGAGCTTTGGGGCTGCTTGATGGAGATCGGCAAACCACTCGGACTATCGCCAGGTCATACGTCAACCATAAGAAGAATAGAGGGCGGCATGCTCTCTTATCAAGCAGATATGGATTGCAATACAAACCCCTTTGAGCTTAACTTGGGTCGACTAGTTGACCTTGAAATGGATGCTGACTTTATTGGTAAAAATGCCCTAAAAAAAATAAAGGAAGAAGGTGCAAAACGTCGACAGGTTGGAATAGTAATTAACTGCCCGCCTTTGGAAAACTCAAATACTACTTATTGGCCAATTTTTATTGATTCAGAGCAAGTTGGGTTTGTTACCTCGGCAGTCTACTCACCTCGCCTTAATAAAAATATTGCCCTCGCTATGATGAATATCGATTACTCAAGCCTCAATACTACTGCAAACGTTGTGACGTCTCATGGAACATATCCCGTGAAAGTCGTTGAAAAGCCTTTTTATGATCCCAAGAAACGCCTAGCCTCAATTACGTAAAATAAACCAATCTCGCCCCTCGAATACAGGAGAAAAAATGTCAGAATTATCAATTAATCTTTGCTGGACAAGAAAAGAAGCCGAACTCATGCCAGGCGAGTTTTCTAGTGAACACGAGGTTACCTACAATGATAAATTCAAAGTCACTGCCGACACTGCTCCTGATTGGGGAGGATCCGCCCTAAATACAAATCCTGAGCAGGCATTAGCAGCCTCGTTAAGTAGCTGTCATATGATGACTTTTTTGGCTTTAGCAGCAAAAACAAAATGGCCTTTATTTTCCTATAATGACCAGGCAATTGCTCACTTGGGAAAAAACAGCAAAGGTCAAATGATTGTTAATCGAATTGATTTAAATCCAAAAGTATCATTTGATAGTGGCTTTGAAATCAGTGAAGCGGAAATGGTAAAGATGCATGACAGGGCTCACAGATATTGTTTTATTGCAAACACCCTAGATGGTGGCGTAAAGGTTAACATTAACATTTAACGAGTTTATAGGCAATATTATGGACGGCAATCAAAACAATACCAACAATCCCATTCAGTCAGATATAGTCCTTGAAGAGTTGACTGAAAATGGAGTAATGCGCTTAACACTGAACGATAATAAGAGAAGAAATGCATTATCTGAAGAGATGATGGCCAAACTTATTAAGTCCTTAGATCAAGCCTCAACCAATGATGCAGTTAGAGTTATAGTTATTGCTGGCACAGGTCCTGCCTTTTGTGCTGGCCATGACTTAAAACAAATGTCAGCCGGGCGAAATAATGCTGATAACGGCCATGAGTATTTTAAAAAGGTGTTCACAGTTTGCTCAAAACTTATGCAGTTGATTACCAATAACCCTAAGCCCGTAATTGCAGAAGTTGCTGGTGTTGCAGCAGCAGCAGGCTGCCAATTGGTTGCTTGTTGTGACCTAGCTATTGCCGGTGAATCTGCTCGTTTTGTGACACCAGGGGTAAATATTGGCCTTTTCTGTTCAACTCCCATGGTGGCTCTATCAAGAAATGTATCTAACAAGGCTGCGATGGAGATGCTTCTGACTGGAGAGATGGTGGATTCAAAAAAAGCAGAACATATCGGCCTTATAAATCGAGTTGTTGACGATAAAAAAATAACAGAAGCAACTATGGCTATGGCTGAAATTATTGCCTCTAAATCAAGAATGACAGTAAAAACCGGTAAGCAGGCCTTTTATCGACAAAAAGAAATGTCGCTCACTGATGCATACGACTACGCATCATCTGTAATGGTAGAGAATATGTTGAAAAGCGATGCCAAAGAAGGCATTGATGCTTTCTCAGAAAAACGCCAGCCTAAATGGCAAGATGAATAGTAGTATCAGTAATGCACAATCCTTATAACACCGACTTAGATCGCAACCCGGCTAATTATCAGCCGCTAACTCCTCTCACTTTTCTAGAGCGAGCTGCATCAGTTTTTCCAGAGCATACTGCCATAATACATGGGGCCATTAGGCGCAACTACGCTGAATTTTATCGTCGGTCTCGACAGCTTGCTTCTGCACTTTCCGATAAGGGTATTGGACGTGGTGATACGGTTTCAGTAATGCTTGCAAACACGCCCGCAATGTTGGAGGCACATTATGGTGTGCCAATGTGTGGCGCAGTTTTACATAGCGTAAATACTCGACTTGATCCTGCAACAATTGCTTACCAGCTTGACCACGCTGACGCTAAAGTACTGATTGTTGATCGTGAGTTTCTTGATATTATTGTATCTGCACTAGAGCTATCTCGCGTTAACCCCATACTAGTTGACTACTATGATTGCGAGTTTCCAATAAGTGAAGAGCTCTCAGGTGCAACAGAATATGAGTCTTTTTTATCTCAAGGGGATGATAACTTTGATTGGCTCATGCCTGAAGATGAGTGGGACGCCATCTCGCTAAATTATACCTCTGGCACCACTGGCAACCCAAAAGGAGTTGTTTCACACCATCGTGGCGCTTACCTTTTGGCCCAAGGTAACGCACTCATTGCATCAATTAATAAACACGCAGTCTATCTTTGGACGCTGCCTATGTTTCATTGCAACGGCTGGTGCTTTCCGTGGACAATGTCGGCAATAATCGGAACTCACGTTTGCTTAAGACATGTTCGACCTGGGCCAATTTGGGATGCAATATCTACACATAGGGTTACCCATTTATGTGGAGCGCCTATTGTCATGTCAACACTATTATCCGCAGACCACAAGGACAAGCGTTTACTGAATGACGAAGTGCAGTTTTTTACAGCAGCAGCGCCACCACCAGAGCGTGTTTTGGCTGATATGAAAACTGCAGGATTTAATGTCACCCATCTTTATGGATTAACGGAAACGTACGGCCCGGCGGTAGTAAACGATTGGCATGCAGAGTGGGACGTGATGGATGGCATGGAGCAGGCTGCACTCAAAGCACGCCAGGGTGTGCGCTATCTTCCGCTTGAAGCGTTAGCTATTCTTGATTCTGAAACCATGAATCCAGTACCGCGCGACGGGGTCACTATTGGCGAGGTGATGTTTCGTGGTAATGTGGTTATGAAAGGCTATCTAAAGAATAAACAAGCCTGTGACGATGCCTTTGCAGGCGGCTGGTTTCATTCCGGTGATCTTGGGGTGATGCATGAAGATGGTTATATTCAACTTAAAGATCGCTCAAAAGATATTATTATTTCCGGTGGTGAAAATATCTCCTCAATAGAGGTTGAGGAGGTTTTGTATAAACACCCGGCTGTTGCTGTTGCCGCGGTGGTTGCTATGCCTGACGAAAAATGGGGAGAAATTCCCTGTGCCTTTATTGAGCTGGGTGACGGTCAGGATGTTACTCAAGCCGAGTTGATGCAATGGTGCAGAGACAATATGGCCGCTTTTAAAACACCTCGTAAGTTTGTTTTTGAAGTAATACCAAAAACCTCGACTGGAAAAATACAAAAATTTATTTTGCGTGAACGGGTGCGGGAATCCAAATTTATCACGAGGTATTAGTGACTATTCAAGTCACACATCAAGCGGAATTTGGACTTTGGTTTGATTTGAAATATAATCTAGTTATGAAAAATACACTTATTGTTTTGTTTAGCTTACACAAAAAATGGATAGAATTATGGAAGGACATGACTGGGATGTCTGATTATTCAATCTTATGGATTTCCTTTGCCAAAGGTATTGCCGTTGGACTTCTAATCTATCATTTTTTTCTAACTGCCAGTGAATAGACATAGAGATTTATAGGAAAATTAAGAGTTCAAGTATGAATAAACGACTAGCAACTTTCTTTGGATTCTTGACTACTTTTTTTACGAATCGAAGAATCACCAACATTTATATAGTATTACTCATCCTGTCATGTTTAATACCAGCAATTATCATAGCGGTTTTTGTGGTGTAGAAAATTCTTAATTACTCCCTCACACAGCAAACCAACTTTCAATTACGCCCTCTACTATTAAGACGATAGGCTCAGATGGTGGGTGCTTAAAGTAGAGTTATTCTTTGATCTAAGCAATGTCTTGCCTAGGCATACTCAGTGCCTACAGAGTGTTATATCTAAGTCAAAGTTCATTGAAGTCCATTGAGGGTTTATATGCTGCCCCACAACCCAAGCAATGGTATTTCATAACTAAAAAGTCCTCATGTCACTACCATGTCATCCCTCTAAGGAGATGTTTTTTGGGGGGCAGGGGTGCTTCTTTATGGTGATTCAAAGGCGATTCATTGAACACCTCAACTCAAACTACACGTTTTGCACGTTCAAGTGTGTAGTTCACGTAGTTCCGCTCTATATAACCACAAACTGCCCCATCATTCCCCTGTCCTCATGCTCTAAGATATGACAGTGAAACATGTAAGGCGTGTTGGGGTCGCTATATTCAGGAAACTTCATTAACACTTCGACCGTCTCCCCTGGTTGAACAAGGACAACGTCCTTAAAGCCAAGTTCGTGACTTTTTACTTCACCGTTTCTGCTTATAATCTTGAATTGAACATTGTGAATATGGAAAGGGTGGGCCATCATCGAAGCATTAACAATGCTCCATATTTCAACGGTTCCTTTCTTTACAAAGGCATCAATGCGGCCAATGTCCATCGACTGATCATTAATTGTTAGTAAGTCATTTGAGCCAAATATGCCAGCAGTAATGGTTGTGAATGGCGAGCCATCTTCCATCTTTAATGTCATTGTGCGACGAGCAGCAATTATTTCACCAGAGTAATCATTGTGCGTGGACAACTGGTCAGGAACGATTGCGCTTGAGGCTGCTGCATGAGAGCCATCTATTTGGAAGATATTAAAATCTTGCTCGGGCTCATCGTCAGCAAAAATAGACATGGCAACGGTTTCAAAGAAGCCCATATCAGAGGCATCCATTCCAGTCATGCCCGCCATCCCTGCGCTATGAATTAAGGTAGGCGCACCACCATCAGACAAGTCAACGACAATCTCGATGCGCTCTGCTGGGGAAATAGTAATCATGGTTGCCTCAACGGATTGCTCAAGTAAACCACCATCACTTCCAATAATCTTAAATGACCGATTATCATCAAATTGCAGATTGTATATTCTAGCATTCGAGCCATTTAAGATACGTAAGCGTATCAATGACTTTTCTACTGTTAGGAGCGGATTAATAACACCATTGACCAAAATAGTATCACCTGTTTTGCCCATCATTCCGCCCTGTACATCAAAGCGGCCCAAGTACACCATTGAGCCATCTTCATTAAACTCCCTATCCTGAATAATAACTGGGAAATCGTCGACTCCGTACTCTGAAGGCAGTCCTAATGATTGAGAGTTGTCGTCTTCAATGATAAACATACCAGCTAAGCCTTTATATACCTGTGCTCCCGTTTCGTGCATTTGGTGTGCGTGATACCAAAGAGTGGCCGCTGGCTGAATAATGTCAAACTCACTCAGCCATTCTTCTTCAGGTTCAATTGGCTGGTGTGGGCCTCCGTCAGCTCTTGCGGGCAATTTGACCCCATGCCAATGTAGTGTTGTTGTTGTGTCAAGATTATTGGAAACAGTAACATGCACACTGTCACCTTTTCTTGCTTTTAAAGTTGCGCCTAAGAAAGGTTGGTTAATGCCCCATGTCTCTGTCAACACATCTGGCAAGATTTGACTGAAGCCGGATTGAAGGCTTAAGTCAAAATATACGTCGTCACCTTCTCTAATGCCTGTTTCTAAAGTCGGCGTAACGAATGTATTACTTGCGTTTTCATGGTCACTGTGTGCAAGCACACCTGGCGCTGTAATGATTGTGGTTAGAGCCAATATCGGTGTTAATTTTTTTAAGTTCTTCATAACTTTCCATCCTATATTGTAAGTGTTTATATCCAAGTGGTTAATGGCACGCTTGGCCATATTTCTTCAAACGCCAATAGTTATACGGCCACGGTGTAAGGAAACCGACTAATAGCATCAGTGGAATTGCGTAGTAATTCATACCCAATTGTCCACCTGTAAATAGAAGGTCGGTAACCTCCATAGCAATCTCCATCATCAACATTGAAATGAAGGACATACCAAGTGCCGTCTTCAGAGCGTTCGTGAAGTCAAAATCTGCTTTAATTAGAATGATTGTTTCCAACAGTACGCTTGTTATCAAGCCGTTGATAATTGGCAATGCTGCAAAGAAATACCACATCCCGCTGTACATCAAAACATCACTTGTAATGCCAAAATAGCTGTAATACGCTAAAGTGCCAAACTCGCCAATTGCGCAACCAATCAAACACCATTTGGTGTTATTGCCGCTTCTCTTCCATGTGTGTTTACACGACCAAAAACCCAACTTCACTTTTTCTCTATATAGTTAATTCGATAATAAATATTAGTAAAACATAATATATTTTCAAATTATATCACAATACATAAGAGAAATCTAATATAATACTCGATTATGAATACAGTGAAACTAAATGTCAGCGAAATGCGCAAGAATGCAGAGAGCTCTGCCGCGTTCCTAAAACTGCTGGCAAATCCTTCGAGACTTCTTGTTCTTTGCAACCTTATTGAAGGTGAACGCTGCGTGGGTGATTTAGAAAAAGATCTCGATATCTCTCAGTCAGCACTGTCGCAACACCTCTCAAAGATGCGTGATGAGGGTATTGTAAAAGCAGACAAGCAAGGACAGCACGTCTTCTACTCAATCTCTGATTCAAATGTTGTAGAAATACTTAACGTTTTATACGACCTTTTCTGTAAGAAATAATCCCATGAATTAATAACTACTCATGGCTTTTTAATAACCAATATATTAGGTTTATCTAATATAAATAGGAGAAAACAATGGCAACAATATATAATGTAGATGCACAAACCTTATCTCAATGGCTGAATGACGACGAAGCGGTATTAATTGATGTAAGGCAAACCGAAGAGCATAATTCCGCCCGGATAGATGGCGCTATCAACCTGCCACTGGAGACAGTGGCGATTGATAAGGTCAATCTTGCACAACATCAAAACAAAAAACTAGTACTTCACTGTCTAGCAGGTGGTAGGGCAGCTATGGCTTGTCAACAACTAATAGCTGCTGGCATTGGTGTTGATGTCTGGAATTTAGAAGGTGGCATTGCTGCATGGCAGAATGCTGGACTACAGATCATCAAGTAAAGGAATATATTATGACAACTATAAATCAAGTTAATGTAAACACCTTGGCTGATTGGCTTAACTCTGGTGAAGCCATATTAATTGATGTCAGAGAGACGGGGGAGCATCAATCGGAGTACATAGATGGCTCTCGCAATTTACCCCTTTCAAGGGTAACTCTTGATGAAGTGCATCTACCTGAGCACAAAGGTAAAAAAATAGTCGTACATTGCCTTTCAGGTGGGCGATCAGCGAAGGCGTGTCAAAAACTCGTATGTGACGAAGCAAGCATTAATGTATGGGATTTAGAGGGCGGCATAAACGCTTGGAAAAATGCTGGCCTTAAAGTAGTCGCATCAAGAAAAAAGACCATCCCTCTAGATAGGCAGCTTCAGCTAACCATCGGTACGATGGTGCTCGTAGGCGTCGGCTTGGGATATTTTGTATCTCCAGAATGGCTTGCATTGTCAGCACTTGCGGGAGCGGGCCTGACCAATGCCGGCCTAACTGGAATATGTCCCATGGCAAATGTAATGGCAAAAATGCCTTGGAATCAAGCATAGATAATGGAGATACTAGGATACATATTGGCAATTGGGATGGGCTCAGTGCTTGGCTTAATAGGCGCTGGAGGATCTATATTAACCGTTCCAATTCTGGTGTATTTACTAGGTGTTGAGACCGTTACCGCAACAGGTTACTCTCTTCTTGTTGTGGGTCTCACATCTCTTATTGGGGTATATCACTACTATAAGAAACAAAAAATAGACGTCAAAACAGCGGTCATTTTTGCAGTGCCAGCCCTAATCGCGGTCTATCTAACTAGAAGATATTTGGTGCCTGCAATGCCCGATCAATTTTTTGATATTGGCAGTCTGGCTATTACAAAAGAGTTGTTTATTATGCTGTTGTTTGCTGTCCTGATGTTGTTGGCGGGAGTATTGATGATTCGCCCGAGCAAACAAACAAAAGCCAGTAAGCCTTTGACAAAGCGTAAATACGGACTGATAACCGTAGAAGGCTTGGCGGTTGGCTCACTGACCGGTCTAGTAGGTGCCGGCGGTGGCTTTATGATTATCCCAGCGCTAGTATTATTAGCCGGACTCGAGATGGAAGTTGCTGTGGGTACCTCCCTGTTGATTATCAGCGCTAAATCTCTATTGGGTTTTGTGGGTGACCTTCAAGCTGGCATACAGCTGGATTACTGGATGTTAAGTATGTTCATTCTCTGCACAGGTGTTGGTGTTACAATTGGCACCATTGTATCTAGAAAAATCTCAGGCGACAACCTCAAGAAAGTCTTTGGCTGGTTCACTTTAACCATTGCCACAATTATTATTTATGTAGAACTGTAAAGGAAAAACGATATGAATATTAAACATTTTTTTGATCAAGATACCGCCACCTTTACCTACGTTGTTAGTGACGACGATACGCTTAAGTGTGCGATTATTGACCCAGTCCTTAATTACAACTTGTCAGCTGGCAATATCTCATCACATTCCGCTGATGAAGTGATAACCTACATAAATGATAACAACCTAACAGTTGATTGGATATTGGAAACACACGCCCACGCAGACCACCTAACTGCAAGTCACTACTTAAAAGAAAAATTGGGCGGTCAGATTGCTATGGGAGAGCGCATTGATGAAGTAATCAAGTTTTGGCGCCCAATATTTAATGCCAAAAACTACCCACAGTTAGACACATTTAAGTTTGACAAACTGCTGAAAAACAACGAAGTAATTAACATCGGCTCACTTGAGGTAAAGGTGATGAACACACCTGGGCACACGCCAGCTTGTGTGAGCTACCTAATCGAAAATAATGTGTTTGTTGGGGATACCATTTTTATGCCGGATGTAGGTACGGCGCGCACAGATTTCCCAGGCGGTAGCGCTGAAGATTTGTTTGATTCGATTCAAAAGATATTTGCCCTACCACTGGAAACCAATCTTTATACGGCGCACGACTACCCGCCTGTGGATAGGGTTGCCTGTGGAAAAAGCACTGTTGGTCAGCAGTGCACAAACAACATGATGATAGGGGGTGGCACCAGCAAAGAGCAATTTGTTCACGCGCGTAAAGCCAAAGATAAACTAAGCGACACACCAAAGTTGCTACTGCCATCCATTCAAGTTAATATTCAAGCTGGCAATCTACCTGTCGCCGAAGAGAACAATATTCGCTATATCAAAATCCCCGTTAATCAACTATAGAAGCGGTTTGTGCAATGACTACACCAAGAAGTAAACTCAGGCCTAGCTCAAGTCTGCAAAACCACTGGGAGTTGGTATACAAAAGCCAAAACCACGCTCAAGTTAGTTGGCACCAAAAGCATTCCACTACATCACTGGATTGGATACTTGAACACACAAAGCCAAGTCAAGATATTATTGATGTTGGTTCAGGAGTTTCTATCTTAACGGATAATTTAATAGAGGAAGGCTATTCAAATTTGAGCGCTGTCGAACTATCAGAATCAGCAATTATCGCCACTCAGAAAAGACTTGGAGGCAAAGAGTCCTTGGTCAGGTTTTACTGCCAGAATATTCTTGATTTTGAAACCGATCAGCGTTTTGATCTATGGCATGATCGCGCTGTATTTCACTTTCTTACTCATGAAAGTGAGCAGAAAAAATACATAAATAAACTGAACACGCACCTCGCAATAGGCGGTTACTTTTTACTGGCTACTTTTGCACCGGATGGACCTACAATATGCTCAAATCTTGATGTTGCGTCTTATGATGAAAAGGCAGTTAGAGCATTGTTAGCTGACGATTTTCGCATGATTAAAACAGCCTCTGAAGACCACATCACTCCCACTGGAAAACTACATCAGTTTAACTACTTTTTATTGCAAAAAATCTCCACTCCACCTAAAAACACTGGAGTGGTATGAAGATGGAACGATAGAAAAAGTAGAATACTATGAGAATGATGAACTGGTAAAGTAGCACAACCTCTTTCTGCTAATATTTATCCCTGATTGCCACCAGAGGGAGGTTCCCAGACACCCCTGTTGCTATTGTTATACCCTCCCTCTCATATTTACCCAGACTCTAGACCCCAGAGGGGGGGGGCTCACAAACACCTCTGCTAGTATTGTTGTGCTTGCTTTCACGCGAGAAAATAAATCTTCACAGTAGTTTGCCAGTAATTTCTTTATAATAAAACTTCGATTAGGCGTATTTATGAAGCTCAAAAACAAAGCTCAATGGCTCTACAATGAGTCAAACTCATACCAAATAACAGTATTTGTTGTTTTGATACTCTTGGTGCTGTTTATTGGTCGCAACTTCTTCTTTTCGAGCCTTTCTGACCCTTCCGCATACGAAAATGAGATTTCTGATAACAATAGGGCGAATGTTGTTGAAAAAAAATATGCTCTTGCATCCAATGAATACAGAATGGAGGAGGCGAAAGCCGTCGCTCAAAGAAACCTTCAGGGTGAAACAAACGCAGCACTTGCCCTCACTAATTTTTTTGTTCCCACGGCGAATGCCAGTGAACATGGTCTGGTTTTAATTAAGACTGGAAGTTTAAATTTTGCAGTTAAAGATTTTGACACAGCATATAAATCAATCATAACAAAGATTCATAATAGTCATGGCTACATTGTGAATGAATATAGTCAAGAGTCAAAAAATACCAATTTAGAAATTAAGGTGCCGATTGCAAGCTTTCATAAGCTTTTTGAGCTAATAGAGCAAGAGGCTGATCAAGACTATTTAATAACAAAATCCGTTAGATCTCAGGACGTGACTGAAGAATATTTTGACGTAAAAACTAGAATTAAGTCAAAAAAGGCAATTGAGAGTCGTTACTTGGATATATTGTCTATGGCTAAAAATGTCGAAGAAATATTAATGGTTGAAAGTCAGCTTGGCAACATCAGAACAGAAATTGAGCAAGCAGAGGGTAGATTGCAATATTTAAAAAATCGTAGTAACTATAGTACAATTAATCTTGCGATATATGAGTTTAAAGTCGCCGAAGTTAAGCCAACCAAGCCAATAGAAAAGCCTTCGCTAGCCTCCAAAATTAAAGATTCTATAATTATGGGTTGGGGTCAAGTGGAGTCATTATTGTTGCTTTTGATTAGTAATTGGTTTGCTATTCTTGTTGCCTGTGGTGTTGGGTATTATGCCAAAAGGAAGTATCTAAAACATCGGTCTAAATAATATTGGCAGTTCTCATATTTACCCAGACTCTTTAGACCCCAGGGGAGGCTCACAAACACCCCTGCTACTATTGTTGCACTCTCCCTCACACAAGAAGCCAACTTCCAGTTTAAAATCTAACAAAAAATCATCCAAAATATGCAAGTCTACAACTTGGTTGTTGCTATTAACAATAGGAATTTGATTAACTTTATTTAAAGAACAAAGGTGCAATAAGTCATCTTTAGAATCATGCTCACCAGCTACAATTGGATTCTTAAAATAAATATCTTCAATAGAGTCAGATAAAGCCTTTCTTTTTA
>DUCF01000076.1:0-12188 GCA_012959965.1 Candidatus Thioglobus sp.
GCTCTGCCAAAAGTAAAGCCTCAAAAGAGTTGTTAGCCACTGTTATAAGGAGAATAAAAAATATGCATGTACCGAAGAAATTTGAGCAAAATGACCTGACTCAATTTACTGATCTTATCAATAACTATCCCTTTGCTACATTGATAACTAATTCTGACTTGGGGTTGGAGGCTAATCACATTCCTTTTATCCTAGATCAGTCCAACGGAAAAAATATTCTGCAAGGTCATATAGCTAAAGTGAGCTCTCTATGGAAAAACTTAAAGGATAAGTCCGAAGTCTTGGTAATATTTCACGGCCCCAATTGCTATATATCGCCTAATTATTACCCAACAAAAAAAGCAACAGGCAAAGTTGTTCCAACTTGGAATTATGTGACTGTTCATGTGAAGGGTGTTTTGTCCTATATTCATGATGAGGAATGGAAATTGAGTTTGTTAAACGACTTAACCGTTCAGCACGAAGCTGGACAAGTGGCTCCATGGTCGATATCGGATGCTCCAGAAGAGTATATACAGAAAATGCTACCGGCCATAGTTGGCCTGGAAGTTGATATCACCTCCATAACTGGACAATGGAAATTAAGTCAAAATCAACCCGAGGTCAATAGGCTGGGGGTGGTTTCTGGATTATCTTCAGAGAATGAAAGTCATCAGGCTATCGCAGAATTGGTTAAAGAACAAATGGCGAAAAGTGCGTCAAAAAGTTAGTTAAAAAGTATCGTTCGGCGCTACAGTTAAAAATCATGGAGAGTGAAGTGAAAATAACCGGTGAGTGTTTTTGTGGAAAAGTGACATACCAAGTTGATGACAGACTTTGTGAGGCACGCTCTTGCCATTGCTCTCGTTGTCGTAAAGCTTTTAGCTCTCAAGCATCCGCTTATGCATTAGTTGATCCATCAAAATTTCAGTGGTTATCTGGCAAAAATTTACTCACCTCCTATGTTGGAAAGCATGGCTTTGGATTGCAGTTCTGTAGCAAATGCGGCTCTACTCTATGCGGTGTTTTAGATGGTGTTGTTCACGGAGTAACTCTAGGTTGTGTAAACGGAAATCCAGACATTGAGATTGGCAAACACATTTATGTTGGCTCGAAAGCAAAGTGGGAAATAATCCCTGAGGGCATTATGGTGTTTGACAAAGATGAGTTAAAAGGCACTTAAACTTTAGTTTTCAAATTTGTAAATTATTATGAAAATAACGCCTAAATTAGCCAGACGATTACTTAATATATATCCGCCATATTTTGGGGCGGGCATAAAGGTCAAGTACATAAGTGAGGATTGGAAAGAGATTCATGTGTCAATGTTATTACGTTGGTTTAATCGAAACGCAGTTGGGACGCATTTTGGTGGCAACCTATATTCAATGATTGACCCGCATTTAATGTTTATTTTGTTACAACAATTGGGCAATGAGTATTGGGTTTGGGATAAGGCGGCAGATATCGAATTTGTAAAAGCCAGTAAACTAAAAGTAACATCCGTTATCAAGGTTTCGGAGAAAGATTTGGAGATAATAAAAAGAAGTACCGCAAACGGCGACAAATATTTTCCAGAATTTGATGTGGAGATAATTGACGAGAATAATGATTTGGTAGCCAAGATCAAGAAAACGTTATACGTTAGAAAAAAGAGGACCAAACAACTATAAATAATTGTTCCACGTAGCTATTCTGGCAATTGCCAACTTTGGGCAACGTGGCATGCATCTTCAAACTTACTAAAATTTAGCAAATTTTAAAAAATGATAACTGAAGGACGTGAGCTTATATTTAATAAGTGATCAATCTGAAATTTTCGACAACAAAGACATACAGAAAATTAACCCCTGTATTTACTGGTGGTAGTTTGGCGCTTCCTTGGTAATGGTCACATCATGCACATGAGACTCAGTCATCCCCGCCGTAGTTACCTGTACAAACTCCGCATCATTGCGCATTTTCTCTAAAGTTGCACAACCCGTATAACCCATTGAAGAGCGAATGCCACCAACAATTTGGTGAATGATAGGGCGGATAGAGCCTTTAAATGGCACACGACCCTCAACTCCCTCAGGCACTAATTTATCAGCGGCTAATTCGGCTTGAAAATAACGATCTGATGAGCCATGCGCTTGACCCATAGCGCCTAATGAGCCCATGCCTCGGTAAGACTTGTAAGAGCGTCCTTGAAATAGTTCCACTTCACCAGGAGATTCTTCCGTACCTGCAAGCATTGAGCCAAGCATGATACTGTAGGCTCCAGCCGCGAAAGCTTTAGCTGCATCGCCTGAGAAGCGAACACCTCCATCGGCAATGAGAGGAATTCCAGTACCTTTAAGGGCGTCAGCAACATCTGAAATAGCACTGATTTGCGGAACGCCAACACCAGCAACAATGCGAGTGGTGCAAATACTGCCTGGACCGATACCAATTTTAACACAATCCGCACCAGCCTTAACAAGGTCAAGTGCCGCCTGAGCGGTGGCAATATTGCCGGCAATGATATCGAGATTTGGGTGGGTTTTCTTGGTCTTTTTGACACGATCCAGAACGCCTTGAGAGTGGCCATGGGCTGTGTCAATAACAACGACGTCGACACCTGCCCCAACAAGTGCGGCAATGCGTTCACCCGTGCCAGGGCCAACGCCAACAGCAGCTCCAACAATCAGTCTTTCTTGATCGTCTTTTGCAGCAAGAGGGAAGTCGCTGGTTTTCTTAATGTCGCTGACGGTAATCATGCCGCCAAGCTTAAAGTTTTTATCCGTTACCAGAACGCGCTCAATTCTGTGCTTTTGTAACAGTGCGCGAACATCTTCCATCGAAGTGCCTTCGCGAACGGTAATAAGGTTTTGTTGTGGAGTCATGATGCTCTCAACTAAAGCGTCTAAACGCGTCTCAAATCGCACATCGCGACTGGTGATAAGGCCAACAACAACATTGTTGGAAACAACCGGAAGGGCAGAAATACCGTGGTGCGCCTGTAGGTCAAAGACATCTTTAATCGTTGCCTTTGGATCAATGCTAATAGGGTCTCTGATGATGCCAGACTCGAATCGTTTAACCTTCCAAACCTCTTGCGCTTGAGCGGCGACAGACATGTTTTTGTGAATGATGCCAATACCACCTTCTTGCGCTATTGCGATTGCAAGGCTGGCCTCAGTGACCGTATCCATTGCCGCCGATAAAATCGGTGTATTAAGCCTGATGTTTTTGGTCAACTGTGTCGTTAGATCAACCTCTTTAGGCATGATAGTGGAATGTGCTGGCACCAATAATACATCATCAAAAGTGAGTGCTTGTTTTAACAAATTCATAGTTTTCTCCTATTAAGGTTAGTAACGCTTGCGCTTTAATAAATTTGGCAGAATGAATCCGATCATCATGCCAAAAAATAATACCAATGCGCCAACTATAAACCAATTTCTAGAACTTGTGTCTTGTTCAATTTGGCTATTATTATTGGCGAGTTGTAGTTCGGTTTTGAGCTGTAATGACTCTTGCATGAGCTTTTCATTTTCGTGTTCAAGCTTCAAGGCATCTTGGTAAATTTGCTCAATATGTTGTTTCTCAGCTTTGGCTTTCGAGCTTTGAATAGCAAGTGTGGCGTTGTCAGCTTTAAGGCCAAGTAATGCCTTTTGAAGTTGTTCTTTTTCGCCTTGTAATTTCGACACCATCAGTTTATTGGCGCTGTTTTCTATACTGAGCTTCTCCAACCGCTGTCTTGCTGGTGGGCTGTTGCTTAAGTATCTTGAGATAATCCAACCGGTTGTGTCTTCGTATTGCACCTGTGTCCAGCCATCTTCCGTTGCTTGCAATATCGACAACTTGGTGCCCGATGGCAGTGTGCGGATGAGATTATCACCCTGCGTAGTACTCTCAGAGCGAATTGGAATTTCTACTTGATCGGTGATGTAGACGAAGGACTCGGCACTAACCATCGTTGTTACCATTATTAAGCCTAATGATAAGAATTTGATTAGCTTCATAGTGTCGATATTTTATCCAATTGTTGACCTAAATCACTGATTGCTTGCTCTACCGAGTGCAGTTTTTGTCGCTCCTTTTCAACAACCGCCTCTGGTGCGCCAGAAACAAACTTTTCATTATTGAGTTTGCCTGAGAATTGCTGTTGCTGCTTAGCTAATTTTTCAATTTCTTTGTTAAGTCGAGCAATTTCTTGCTCTTTGTCAACAAGACCCGCTAATGGAATTAAGATTTTCATCTCTCCTACCAACGCAGTCGCAGATTCGGCGGCTTCGTCTGAATCCGACAATTGAGTGATGCTTTCAAGCTTGGCAAGCGCTTTCAAAATTGAGTGATTGTTTCCAAGATAGTTTTGATCTGTGTCATTGTTGTTTTGAATAAAGCAAGGCAATGACTTGCCAGGGGCGATATTCATTTCGCCTCGAATTTGACGAATACCTAGAACAAAGCCTTGTAGCCAAGCAATTTCTACCTCTGAGTTTTTACAGATTAAGTCTCGATCAATTTCAGGGTAAGCGGTGGTTATTAATCTTTCCGAATCGCTCTCAGTTAATGATTGGCATTGTTCAAAAATTTCTTCGGTAATAAATGGAATGATTGGATGAAGCAAGGTGAGGGTTTCACTAAGCACTTTAATCAGTGTTGCCTGTGTTCCAGCGCGCGTATTGTCGTCATCCAATAGTGGCTTAGAAAGCTCTAAATACCAGTCACAGTAGTCGTGCCAGACAAATTCATAAAGTGTTTGACTCATTAAATCCAGGCGATAATCGGCAAGGTGTTTTTCAACAGTAATCTTGGTGTGTTGCAAGCGAGACAAGATCCATTTATCGGATGTAGAAATGGGTGCGTTCTCGTTAATGGATTGACCCTCAAGCTTCATTAATACAAAGCGCGAGGCGTTCCACAGTTTGTTACAAAAGTTGCGATAACCTTCAACACGTTTTAAATCAAACTTAATGTCGCGACCGAAAGAGGCGAGCGCGGCGAAGGTGAATCTTAAGGCGTCAGCGCCGAATGAAGGGATGCCGTCTGCAAACTCTTTTTCGGTTTGTTTTTTGATTTTTTCCGCCATTTCTGGCTGCATCATGCCTTGGGTACGCTTCTCTAGCAGGTCTTGTAGAGTAATGCCGTCGATGAGATCGATTGGATCCAGGACGTTGCCCTTGGATTTACTCATTTTTTGGCCTTGACCGTCTTTAATTAAGCCGGTGATGTAAATATCCTTGAAAGGTACATCGCCAGCAAATTTAAGGCCGAACATAATCATTCTAGCAACCCAGAAAAAGATAATGTCAAAACCCGTTACCAACACATTGGTAGGGTAGAAGCGTGATAATTCAGGTGTTTTTTCTGGCCAACCCAGTGTTGAAAAAGGCCAAAGCGCTGACGAGAACCAAGTGTCCAACACATCTTCATCTTGCCTAAGAACTACGCCTTCACCGGCTTGTTGTTGGACCTCTTCAAGGCTGCTAGCAACGTATATCTTGCCATCTTCGTCATACCAGGCTGGGATGCGATGACCCCACCAGATTTGACGAGAAATACACCAATCTTGAATGTTGTCCATCCAGTTAAAGTATGTTTTTTCCCAGTTGCTAGGAACAAAGTGGATGTCACCATTTTTTACCGCTTCAATAGCAGGGTCTGCCAATGGCTGGATTTTGACAAACCATTGGTCCGTCATATAGGGCTCGATCACTGTATTGGTTCTGTCGCCGCGTGGCGTCATTAATGTGTGTGGTTCGATTTTCTCGAGAAGGTCGAGAGCTTCTAAATCTTTAACGATTTGCTTTCGAGCAACAAAGCGATCTAAGCCTTGATATGCCGTAGGTGCGTCATCGTTAATTTTGGCCTCATCTGTGAGAATATTAATAACTTCAAGATTGTGTCTTTGGCCCATCTCGTAGTCGTTAAAGTCGTGTGCAGGGGTGATTTTCACACAACCCGTACCAAACTCCATGTCGACATAATCGTCCGCAATAATCGGTATTTGGCGCTTAGTTAATGGCAAGTTAACCATCTTTCCAATAAGGTGCTTGTAGCGCACATCATTTGGATGAACAGCGACAGCGCTGTCACCCAGCATGGTTTCAGGCCGAGTGGTGGCAACCACCAGCACTTCGTCAGAATCGGCAATAGGGTAGCGCATGTGCCAGAGAGAGCCTTGCTCTTCGGTGTTGATTACTTCTAAATCAGAAACCGCTGTTAATAACACAGGGTCCCAGTTAACCAGTCTTTTGCCGCGATAGATGAGCCCTTCGTTGAATAAGTCGATAAAGACTTTTTGCACGGCATCAGACAGGCCTTCATCCATTGTAAAACGTTCACGATCCCAATCAACCGAGGCGCCAAGTCTGCGCATTTGCGAGGTAATGGTGCCGCCAGATTGTTGTTTCCAGTCCCAGATTTTTTCAATAAATTTTTCACGACCCACTTCGTGTCGAGTGATATTTTGCTGCGCAAGTTGTCTCTCAACAACCATTTGCGTGGCGATGCCAGCGTGATCCGTACCTGGCTGCCAAAGTGTTTGCTCTCCTTTGCCACGGTGGTAGCGTGTAAACACATCCATAATGGTGTGTTGAAAGGCGTGGCCCATGTGTAGGCTGCCGGTTACGTTAGGCGGCGGAAGCACGATGCTATAAGCATCTTTGCTTTGAGAGTTTGTCTGTGAGGAAAAGAAATCGCCCTGCTCCCAAATGTCGCGATATTTCGCCTCTATTTGATGGGGATTGTATGTTTTTTCCATGAAAACTAAGAATTGGATAAAACTTCGCAATTATACAATAAATATCCTTAAATTCATAGCCTTATTACTGCAAGTTCGCACAGCTCTCTTGGTTTTTCGGGGTGTGTTCTGGTTAAGAATAAACTAAGGAATGGTAATATTTTCCAGTTGTGCTTTTAGAAGTTTAATTAAAGTGTCTTTCTGGCTACTGTTAAAGCGATTAACGGGGCCTGATACCACAAGGGCGCCGACAAATTTTGAAGAGTGTGAAAGTACTGGCACGGCAATGGCAAATAATGAGGGGTTGTTCTCATCAACAGCCTGAAAAAAACCTCTATCGCGAATGTCTTTATAAAATCCCGATTTATCGCGACTGCGCTTGCCGTAGGCAAGAATGATGCGCCCTGAGGCACCGCGGTTGAGTTGAAGTCGAGTGCCCTGTTCAATATTGTGGCGAATCTCATCTCTAGAGTGAGCGCGATAAAGACAAATACGCATACTGTCTTCCTCGATGAAGAAGGAGGCGGTTTCGCCCGAAATGTCGCGAATGTTATCAACAATTGGTCGAATTTGATCGAGATGGTTGCTGTGTGTGTAGATAGCACTTAAATACAGTGCCTGCGTACCAATGGTATATTGCTTGTCTCTTAGTCTGAGGACGTAGCCATAACCCTCGAGTGTGGTAAGAATTCTGTATGTTGTTGAAAGGTTAAAGTCTAACGATTCACTAATTTCTTTGAGACTGTAATGGGCTTTGTCTATCGAAAAAATTGAAAGGATCTGTAAACACTTCTCAATGGCGTTGTGTTTTTTCTGCGACTGGTTAGTAGTCATAATATTTCATATAGTGATATATTGTAAGTATATAATGAAATTTATCGAAAAAGGAAGTTATTGTCGACAATTTACAAAAAATTGAGAGAGTTTGAAATGCATTTCAATCAAGTTATGGTGAAAATAAAGTTGATATTATCACATTGTTTTATATAGTTGATATTGTAATCATATTATGAAGTTACCAAAACAAAGTTATTGTCGACAAATTTAAATAATTAGAAAATTTAATACACTCTTTATAGTGTTGTATTTCTGCCTTTTACCTATCGCTTACCATTGCTTTCATATAGTGAAATACTGTGATTATATAATGAATCATATTTAATAAACAAGTTATTGATAACGTATAATTTTCGTCAACAAATGAAGTGTTTGTTAATTGTCAAACACGTTGTATTATTAGGATAAAAGAATGAACAGAAAAGAACAAATACAAGCTTTAGAGCAGGATTGGAAAAACAATCCACGTTGGGCTGATGTTAAGCGTGGTTACTCAGCAGAAGACGTTGTACGTCTACGCGGATCAGTACAGCCAGAGTATACATTGGCTAGAAATGGCGCTGAAAAACTTTGGGAATTGATTAATGGTTCATCTAAGAAAGGTTATGTAAACTGCATGGGCGCAATCACTGCGGGTCAAGCAATGCAGCAAGCGAAAGCGGGCATTGAAGCAATTTACTTGTCAGGTTGGCAGGTTGCTGCTGATGGTAACACATCAGAAACAATGTACCCGGACCAGTCTCTATATGCTTATGACTCTGTACCAACAATGGTACGTCGTATCAATAACACATTCAAAAGAGCTGACGAAATTCAGTGGGCTCGTGGAATTGAGAAGGGTGACGACAAGCATGTTGATTACTTCCTTCCAATTGTTGCCGATGCTGAAGCCGGTTTTGGTGGTGTATTGAATGCATTCGAATTAATGAAAAACATGATTGCTAGTGGTGCAGCTGGCGCTCACTTTGAAGACCAATTAGCAGCGGTTAAGAAATGTGGTCACATGGGTGGTAAAGTTCTTGTACCAACACAAGAAGCCATTCAAAAATTGATTTCAGCGCGTCTAGCAGCTGACGTTATGGGTGTTCCGACTGTTGTTCTAGCACGTACTGATTCTGAAGCTGCAAACCTATTAACTTCTGACGTTGATCCACGTGATGAGAAATTCCTAACAGGAAAAAGAACACCTGAAGGTTTCTACATTGTTAAGAACGGCCTTGAGCAGTCTATCTCTCGTGGTGTTTCTTACGCACCTTACGCTGATTTAGTATGGTGTGAAACTGGCAAGCCGGACTTAGGTTTTGCTCGCGAGTTCGCTGAAGCAGTATTGGCTGAAAATCCTAATCAGCTACTTGCTTACAACTGCTCTCCGTCTTTCAACTGGAAGAAGAACCTAAGCGACTCTCAAATTGCTTCATTCCAGCAAGACATTGCTGACATGGGCTATAAGTACCAATTCATCACATTGGCTGGTATCCACAACATGTGGTACAACATGTTTGATCTTGCGTACGACTATGCACAAGGTGAAGGCATGAAACACTATGTTGAAAAAGTACAAGAGCCTGAATTTGCATCTGCTGATAGAGGTTACACGTTTGCCTCACACCAGCAAGAAGTTGGCGCTGGCTATTTTGATGATGTTACAACTGTTATTCAAGGCGGTAAATCATCAGTTACTGCACTAACTGGTTCTACAGAAGAAGAGCAGTTCTAATAAAAATTCCCTCATGGGTTGGCGTCTTTTTGAGTTAATCCATGGGTGGATTCAATGTGTTATGATGAAACACTAAATTTTATGCAAAACTCATCAATCAACTCAACTCCAGAAGATGTTGCCAAGAGAATATTGGGCGGCTTCAATCAGCACTATGAAAACATCAAAAGTGCATCCATCAAAGCCAAAGAGTGTTTCGAAAAGCATCAGTGGGACTTAATCGAGTTAGAGTCTAAGCGTCGTCTTAATTTTTACGACGATCAAGTTAATCTTTATTGCGCCGAACTCAAGAAAGAATTAGAACAGAAAGAGCGCGTTTCTGGTTTCTGGAGAAGTGTTAAGCGCTACTACGTTCACCTAATATCCGAGCACAAACAGCCCGAGCTAGCAGAGACGTTTTTTAATTCTGTCTTTTGTCATCTTTTTGAGCGCAGTTTTTACAACAATCGGTACATTTTTACCAAGCCGTGCGTGTCCATCAACTATATTGACATGGACGAGCCTGTAATTGACAGTTACATTGTTCGTGATGACAACTTGAAGGATGTACTCTCTCAAATACTTAAAAGCTACTCTTTCGCTCGCGAATTCGAAGATTTGGACAGGGATGTTTTTAGATTGAATGAACAACTTTATCAGCAGTTTGATCATATTCAATCAGAGCTTTTCGAGATTCAGGTGATTAACTCAGCTTTTATTAGAGGCAAGGGTGCATACATTGTTGCCAATATTATTACAGAGCTTCATTCCAATCGGCCAATTTTGATTGCGCTTTTAAACGAAGAAAATCGCGGGATTTTTGTCGACAGCTTGGTCACGGATTTAAGGAGCATATCATCGATTTTTAGTTTTTCTCGCTCCTACTTTTTTATCGATACAGATTATCCGTCGGCAATTGTTGAATACCTTAGAACCGCAATCCCCGGCAAAACGCGTGCGGATCTATACAGTTTAATTGGCCTACACAAGCATGGCAAAACATTGCTGTATAGGCATTTTTTAAAGTACTCAAAGATCACTAAAGAAAAGCTGATCATTGCGCCAGGTATTAAAGGTATGGTGATGTCGGTCTTTACTTTTCCGATGTTTCCTTTTGTATTCAAGATGATCAACGATCACTTTACCCCGCCCAAAATGGGTACCCGCAAAATGGTGCAGGACAAGTATTATTTTGTCAAAAACCACGTGCGTATCGGTCGTCTTGCAGATACTTGGGAGTTTTCGGATGTTGCCTTTCCCCTTGAAGATATTGACGATGTTCTTCTTGAAGAATTAAAAACAAAAGCTCCTTCAAATATTGAAATAGAAGGTGATTTGCTAATTATCAAGCACATGTACATTGAAAATAAAATGACTCCGCTTAATATATATTTAGAGTCGGCGACTGAAGAGCAACAACATCACATCATTAATGATTATGGCTTGGCAATCGACGAGTTGATTAACTCGAATATTTTCCCTGGTGATATGCTTACCAAAAATTTCGGTGTTACTCGTCAGAGTCGAGTGGTGTTTTACGATTATGACGAAATAACTTTGATGAGTAAACCTAATTTTAGAAAAATTCCAGAGCCAAAGACTCATGAGCAAGAAATGGCCTCGGAGCCTTGGTATTACGTTGGCTCTGATGATGTTTTTCCTGAAGAATTTAAATACTTTATGTTTCCAAGTCCAAAGATGAAAGGAATATTTAGTCGCAACTATCAGAAATTACTGGACGCCGATTATTGGTGCTCCATACAACAAAGAATTGAAAAAGAGGGTGTGATGGATTATTACCCATACGGCCAAGAGAAAAGAATGTGTAATATTTATGGAGAGAATAATGAATAAAACTTGCGATATTTCTGACTTACTTCATCCTGATGTTCAATACCTAGAGCCCGGTTATCAATCTTATGGCGGCAAGACAAGTTTTAATGGCCGCATTCAAACCGTTAAGTGTTTTGAGGACAATTCTCTTGTTAGAGAAAAAGTTTTTTCGAATGGTGTGGGTTGTGTTTTGGTTGTTGATGCTGGCAACTCGAAGCGCTGTGCGATGTTGGGCGATATGTTGGCTGCTAAAGCTGTTGAGAATGGTTGGCAAGGTGTCATAATGTTTGGCCTTATTAGAGATTCTGTTGATATTAATCAGATGGATATTGGCGTAAAATCTTTGGGAGTTTTTCCTCTAAAAAGCGTCAAAAAAGGTGCCGGAAAAGCAGATATTGAATTGAATTTTTCTGGCGTAACTTTTACACCAGGTGAATATTTGTATGCCGATGAAGATGGCGTAATTGTAATTAAGGAAAAAATATGAAACAAACACTAAAGCTTACGCTTGATGATGCAAAGATAATGATGAATGGTGCAATTAATAAGGCCGTTGAAATTGGTGTTGATATGGATATTGCCATTGTGGATGATGGCGGACATTTGATGCTATTTACGAGAATGGAAAATGCAAGAATCACAAGCATTAACATTTCAATTGATAAGGCTTTCACTGCCGCAGCCGCTAGAAAACCCACTGCAGATTATGGCGCTGCTGTTCGTAACCATGGCCCAGCTTTTGGTATCCAGTCTTCACATCAAGGTCGTTTTTGTGTTGTTGGCGGCGGTTTACCGTTGTTTGTTGAGGGTCAAATCGTTGGTGGCATCGGTTGTAGTTCGGGCGCCTCTGATCAAGATACCGTGGTTTCTCAGGCTGGGCTAGATGCGCTCATATAACAGTAACAAGGTGGACGCTACGACGAATTGAGTGGTATCGCACCAATTTTGCCGACAAGTTTATTTTGTTGACAATATATTCACATCTTGATTATTAGTACACACATTATGACTTTATTCAAATAAATTGTTGACAATATTTCAAAAATTTGGCATAGTAGAAACAAACCATGAAGAAAGCTATAAAAAGTTGCATCGTAGGTAAGGCTGGCTAACTTCAACTCCTGAAGGGGG
>DUCF01000076.1:12292-12547 GCA_012959965.1 Candidatus Thioglobus sp.
TATGTTTAATGACAGATCTGTTGCTTCAGGATTCGAAAGTCTTAAAAAACAGAGTTGAGCTTAACGGTTTTGAAATTGACCGTAATTTTTACAATTTTATTGAAACTGAGGCATGTGTTGGCTTATCAATAGATGCCAAAGAGTTCTTCAAATCCCTAACTTTTATAGTTTCTGAATTAACTCAAGAAAATAGCGATCTTCTTAATAAGAGAGACGCACTCCAAGCACAAATTAATGTGTGGCACACAGAAAATT
>DUCF01000077.1 GCA_012959965.1 Candidatus Thioglobus sp.
CGCCCGCCTCTTCGGTGTTGACGAGGCGTAAAGGTGAAAAGAAGCCATCGGCCTCAAATTGTGATTTGAACGTGTGCATGCTATCCCCCATAGTCATAACTTTGGAGGATTATAAAACCGTTTTAGACTTTTAGCAACAGTCTTGCAGGATCCTCTAAGGCGTCTTTAATTGAGATTAGGAATTGCACTGCCTCTCTGCCATCGATGATGCGGTGATCGTAAGACAGTGCAAGATACATCATTGGTCTGACAACAATTTCGCCATCAACAACCACAGCTCTTTCTTGCGTTTTGTGCATGCCTAAAATGGCGCTTTGTGGAGAATTGAGGATAGGTGTGGACAGTAGCGAGCCAAAAACACCACCATTTGAAATGGTAAAAGTGCCGCCCATCATTTCTTCAAGCGTAAGCGAACCGGCTTGTGCTCTTGCGGCATAATCAATGATGTTTTTTTCAATATCGTGCATGGCCATTTTATGGGCGTCCCGCAAAACCGGCACGACCAAACCTCTGTCCGAAGACACTGCAACTGAGACATCACAGTAGCCATGATAAACAATGTCATGACCATCAATGTAGGCATTAACGGTTGGGTATTTTTTAAGTGCCTCGACTGCGGCTTTGACAAAAAACGACATAAAACCAAGCTTGACACCATACTTCTTCGCAAAAGCTTCTTTGTAGCTCTTTCTCATCGAAAGGATGGCAGACATATCAACTTCGTTAAACGTTGTCAGCATCGCCGTATTTTGCGTTGCTGAATGCAGCTTAGTGGCAATAGTTTTTCTTAAGCGACTCATCGGTACGCGCTCTTCCATTCTATTGCTCGCTGGGGTAATAGCAGGTAGTGGCGTGCTCGGTGTTTTTGCAATGATTGGCCCTTGTGGCTTAGGCGGTTGTTCATCAGCGACAGGACTGCTAGCCTCACTTTCAATTTGTGGCTCGGGCTCTGGATCCACTTCCGTTGGAGATGCGGTTTCTGTTTTAGGCTCTTCGGGTTCATTGTCCTGAATTTCTGAGCCTTCGGTCATTTGCCCCAAAACTTGTCGAGCGCCGACTGTTTCCCCTTCTTGCGCAATGATTTTAGTAAATACACCCTCCTCTTCGGCTGGCACCTCAAGTACCACTTTATCGGTTTCAATTTCTACAATAACGTCATCAACTTGAACAAGATCACCTGGTTGTTTGTGCCATACGGCAACGGTGGCTTCACTTATAGATTCCGGTAATACTGGAACTTTTATTTCTATCATTTGTCTGTCTCCTAGCGCTCTTTAATGGGAGCAATGCCCAGAGCTTGTTCAATTACGTAGTTTTGATTAATATTGTGCTGCCTTATGCTTCCCTCGGCTGGGGCGGCGTAAAGGTCTCTAGCGACGATATCTATTGTTTGACCTTTTTTGGCGCAGTGCATAAAGTTATGTCTAGAGGTGTACCAGGCGCCTTGATTGATAGGCTCCTCTTGACACCAAACAAGTTCTTTTGCATTCGGGTACTTGTCAAGCTCTGCGTGGAGTGTCTCGGCTGGAAAAGGGTAGAGTTGCTCTAAGCGTAGAATGGCAACATTATTGATTTTATCATCTTGGCGGCGGGTCAATAACTCATAAAAGACTTTACCGCTGCACATTACAATACGATCTACTTTTTTGGGCTTGATGTTTTCGTATTGCTCTTCATAGACGTCTCTGAATTTTTCCTCAGTGAACTTGTGCATAGGGGACGCTGCAAGTGGATTTCTAAGCAAACTTTTTGGCGTCATAATAATTAATGGTGCGCGAAATTTTCTTAGCATTTGTCGTCTTAAAAGATGAAAGATTTGTGACGCTGTTGTGGGTACACACACCTGCATATTGTGACCAGCGCAAAGTTGTAAAAAACGCTCTAATCTTCCCGATGAGTGCTCGGGTCCTTGACCTTCAAGTCCGTGTGGTAGTAACATAACAAGGTTTGAAAGGCGACCCCATTTAGCTTCAGCTGAGGCAATAAATTGATCGATAATGGCTTGAGCGCCATTGACGAAATCACCAAATTGAGCCTCCCATAGAACCAGAGCCTCTGGGTTGGCAGTGGCGTAGCCGTATTCGAAACCAAGCGCCGCTTCCTCAGAAAGGATGGAGTCAATAACCTGCACTTTTCCCTGGTTTTCATTAAGGTGTTGAAGTGGAGTGTAGTCTTCAATACAGAGCTGGTTATGAAGCACGGCATGTCTATGGAAAAAAGTACCACGACCGCAATCTTGGCCAGACAAGCGAATTGGTGTGCCGCCATCTGCCAGACTAGCGTAGGCGAGAGTTTCTGCAAAACCCCAATCGGCATTAATTTCGCCATCCGCCATTTTTTGGCGCCCTACCATTACCTTTTTGACTCTTGGGTGGAGTTCAAAACCGTCTGGTAAGGCCTGAAGTTTGCCGTTCAATTCTTTTATTTTCTTTTTTGATATTTTAGAAGTGTAGGGCGCAGTCCATTTGGCACCAAAATACTTTTCCCAATCAAGCTTCCATTGGCGCTTCTGCGATGGCGGAATAATATTGTAAGCAACTCGCTCACCATCTTTAAGTTTTTGGCGATAGTTCGCGATCATCTCGTCAACTTCTTTTTGAGTGACAACTCCTTGAGTTATTAATGATTGTGCAAAATGGGCACGCGTTGTGGGCATGTTGCGTATAGTCTCATACATCATTGGCTGAGTGACAGCGGGCTCATCAGCCTCGTTATGCCCATGGCGGCGATAGCACATGAGGTCAATAACGACGTCTTTCTTGTAGCGCATTCTATAATCTAGTGCAAGCTGAGTAACAAAACTGACCATTTCTAGATCTTCTGCGTTAACGTGGAAAACGGGCGCATTGACCATTTTTACCACGTCTGTGCAATAGTCCGTTGATCTCGCATCGTACTGTTTACTGGTAGTAAATCCAATCTGATTATTGATAATAATATGAATGGTGCCTTTGGTGCTGTAGCCCTGTGATTGTGACATATTAAGCGTTTCCATGACAACACCCTGTCCCGAGAAGGCGGCATCACCATGGATTAGCACCGGCAGAATAACCTCACCATTTTCATCACCAACAATATCTTGATGGTAGCGCGCATAGCCCTCAATTACTGGATTAACCAATTCCAAGTGCGATGGGTTGAACATCAAAGCAAGATGCACTGCATCATGAGCAGTGTCAATGTCTGATGAAAAGCCTTGGTGGTATTTCACATCACCCGTCTGGTTTGCGCTTAGGTCTAATTCACCATCAAACTCTTTAAATAAATGCTCAGCACGCTTGCCCATAATATTGATTAGTACGTTAAGCCTGCCTCGGTGAGCCATGCCAAGGCAAATTCTCTTCATTGCATGCGAGCCAGAGTGCTCAATTAATACATTGAGCAATGGTATTAAAGAGTCACTGCCCTCGAGTGAAAATCGTTTTTGACCGACGTATTTATTGTGCAGGAATTTCTCAAAAACTTCTGCAGCGGTCAGGCGTTGCAGAAGCCATTTTTTGAATTGAGAGCTGTTTTCTGGGCGGGAGTCGTAAGTTTCAATGCGGGTCTGAATCCAGCGTCTTTCCTCAATGTTGGGGATGTGCATGTATTCAACACCAAGGCTGCCACAATAGGTTTTCTCAAGGGAGTACATCAGCTCGCGCAATGTTGAACAATTAGCGCCTTGGTAAGAGCCCACATCAAAGGTTTTATCTAAGTCGGATTCGAGCAATCCAAATTCAGAAATTTTAAACGGGGGTGTTGAGTGGTGTCTTGGGCGCCTTAAAGGGTCAATTTTCGCTCTAAGGTGCCCTGAAAATCGATAAGCGTAAATTAATCGAAGTACGCCGAGTTGCTGGGAGCTGTCACCACCTATTGGTTGCTGAGTGCTGGACTCAAAATTATTTTCACCATAACTAATAAAACGCTCAATAACGTCTTGATGCGCATTCGGGTTGTTGTTCATTGTTTTGATAATTTGAGGGAAAAAGAGTTTAGAAAGTCGGAGCTTCCCGATAAATAACATTTGTGGCAAATTCGTACCAAGAATGGCAGGATATTGTCAAACAAAATTGTTTTGAAAGATGTCACAGCGAATGAATATGTTATTTGTTACTGATTATAGTGCTGTTATGAAAAAATATAGCATTAATATGATATTTATTGCTGAAATATATTACATTGATTGCTATTTTGTAATACCCGAAAAACGCTGATATAAAAGCATTTCCATTGTATGATAGTATTTTCAAAGTTTAGTTTAGTTAAACCAGTACAAGATTTGTAGGTACATTGTAATTACCAGAGAGCATTGATGAACAATTTTTTAAAAATTCTAGAAGAAAAAAAACATATTTTGGCGGATGGTGCCACAGGTACAAACCTGTTTGGAATGGGCTTGGAAACGGGCGATCCTCCGGAGCCATGGAATGTCCACCATATCGACAGAATTCGTGCTCTTCACCAGGGATTTGTTGATGCTGGCTCGGACCTTTTTCTTACCAATAGTTTTGGCGGTACATCGTTTCGCCTTAAATTGCACAAGCTTGAAAAGCAAGTTTTTGAGTTAAATAAAGCTGCTGCAGTCATTGGTAGAGGAGTTGCTGATGGTATTGATCGATTGGTGATTGTTGCTGGCTCAATGGGGCCAACGGGTGAGATGATTGAACCTCATGGGCCAATGACACCAAAAGAGGCGACCGATGCATTTAGAGCTCAGGCCGAAGGTTTGGTGGAAGGTGGTGTTGACGTTTTGTGGCTGGAAACGATGTATGCCATCGAAGAGTTGGAGGCTGCAGTTGAAGCAATTAAAGATTTTGGTTTGCCAATATGCGCCACAATGAGTTTTGATACCGCAGGAAAAACGATGATGGGTATAACTCCAGCGAACCTTGCTAGAAGAGCGCAAGAACTTGGCCTGGTGGGCTTTGGTGCCAACTGTGGGGTTGGAGCCTCAGATTTGCTTGCAACCATTAATGACATCAGCCGCCATGTTGGACAGGGCACAACAGTTATCTCCAAAGCCAATTGCGGTATTCCTGAATATCGTAAAGGTGAAATTGTCTATACAGGTACTGAAGAATTGATGGCTGAGTATGTTCATTTAGCGCTAAACTCTGGTGCAAAAATTGTCGGCGGTTGTTGTGGTACGAGTTTCGAGCACGTGCGCGCAATGAGAAAAGCGATGGACGAGCACCAGATGAACGGCCAGCCGACTTTGGCTGATATTGAATCCAAGGTCGGCGAAATGTCTTCGGGTTCGAGGGCTATTTTTGCTGGTGATGATAGCGCGCCTGTTAAAACTCGTAGAAGTCGTCGAGGTCGTTAGACTGAGTTAAACAGGTTGTTTGGTTGTTTGAGTGTAAGTCACAATACGGGCGCTAAATACAGCGCCTTTCCTTGGTATAAATGCTGCTTTTTTGAACTTTATCTTTGAACTAAAGCTGTTAGTAGTGTGTATTGCCATAGTTTTTTCAATGCTCGTCATTGCATATAATCTTTAATTAATTTCAATTTGACAGACTTTCTTGTCAGTAAACTATGTTATTATTATTTGAAATAACGCAATGTTCTTCCATGTTATTTTTTTTGATTTTTAATAAATAGCTAAGACAATGAGTCCTCCAAAGAAAGGCGTATCGATAATTGACAAAGAACTGCCCAGTTTTGGCAGCAATAAGCAATTAGAGGCGTCAATTGGTAAGCAGGTAAGAAATTCGCGTAAAGGTGCAGGGGTTACTTTGCAGCAACTGTCTAAGCAATCCTTTCTTTCGGCCAGTATGCTGTCGAAAATTGAGAACGGTCAAATCAGCGCCTCACTTAAAACCATTCAGTTGATTTGTCACGCGCTGAATATTTCCATCAGTTCTTTGTTCCAGCAATTCGATAAAAATGTTGAGCCAACTTTCGTAAAGTCTGGTGACGGCCTGACTATTGAGCGAGCCGGTACACACGACGGCCGACATTACCAGTTGCTTGGTCACACAATGGGCGGCCAACTCAAGGTTGAGCCTTGTTTGATCACTATTACTAATCGTAATTATGAGTTCCCAGAGTTTCAACATCATGGAGTTGAGTTTATTTATATGCTCAAGGGTGAGATGGAGTATTTCTACGGCACCAAGATCTTTCACTTCGTGGAAGGTGACTCACTATATTTCGATTCTGAAACCCCGCACGGCCCTAAAAAAATCCTCAGCAAAGAATGCCAATTTTTGGCGGTCATTTGCTCTGCTCAGTCCTAGCTTAGCTATATATACATAGTAGCGATTAACCGCTAGGCATCTTTGCACCTAACGAACCGTATGTGTTGATTTACTACAATCAAATGTAAATTAGCAAATTTACATTGGTTTTAAGGTTCTTTTTCAGAAGAAATAGATAGCTTGATGTCGTTTTCCTGAAAATCACAAAAATTTCTTGACAATGGAATGATGGCAGGCGTATACTTGCTATTCAATTTGTGGTGCGAAGCAAAGATAGTGTTAATGGGTGGGTGCAAACAATAGGCCTTAACTCCTTAAATTATTATGATTTAATCCATAGATTATCTGATGCAGGTTTTGGTTTTGTCTATTGTTCACAATAAATAGACCGAATAAAAGCAGAGGGGCACTGATCTTGTAAAAGATTAATTTTTTTATTTATTCGGAGAGATTAAATGACAGATTTAGAACTTCACCTAAATGAACCAGGCAGAGCTGAGCTGGTAAAAGAGGTAGCGAGAAAAATCGAAGCACTAGGCGTTACTTACGTTTACTATCAATTCATATCCGTTACTGGCCGTGTTGTTGGTAAAGGTATTCCAGGACGCCACTGGGAGCGTTTAGCTGAAAAGGGTTTTCAGTTAGTATACGGTTCAACAGCTAACTTATTTGTTGATCGTCACGGCGATTACATTGGCTATGGTCCAGAATCTTCTGAACTTGTTGGTCTTCCAGATCCAGACACTTTCTGTCAACTTCCATGGGACAAGCGTGTTGCGCGTGTCTTCTGTAGACTTTACAGAAACCGTGAAGAGCGTGAGAATCCAGGTCAGGCGTTAACGTCAGACTGTCGTGGTAACTTGCATAGATTCCATAAAGAATTCCAAGAGAAGCATGGTCTAGACATGCGTTGTGGTACTGAGCCAGAAATGATGTGGCTTAAAAAAGGTGAAGATGGCCAGCCAGACGGTGGTGTAACTAAGCCTACCTGTTACCATATTGATCAATTTGAAGAGCTTCGCCCTGTATTCATGAAAGTTATTGAGTATTCAGAGCAGATGGGTCTTGATATCATTCAAGGTGACCACGAAGACGCTCCAGGCCAGTTAGAGCTTAATACACAGTTCGACGATGTATTGCGTAACGCTGACCGTTTAACAACTTACCGTCAAATTTGTGCACAAGTTGCACGTGAGTTTGGCTTAATTGCTTGTTTCATGTCTAAGCCGTTTATGGGTGTTTCCGCTTCAGGTTGTCACCATAATATGTCTTTATGGAAAGGTGGTGAGGAGGTATTCAAACCAGAAATTGCTGGCAATCCAGACGAGTTACCAGGTATGCCGGGTTGTTTCACTTACCGTGAAGGTGGTGAAAACACATTTATGCCGGATCCATCAATTGACGAGAGAATGCCAGGACCAATCGGCCTTAACTCTATCGGTGGTGTAATTGCGCATTTACCAGCACTAACGTCAATTGGTTCTTCGACAGTAAACTCTTACCGTCGTCTTTGGGACACAGGATTTTGGGCGCCAATCTTTGCTGACTGGGGTTACCAAAACCGTACTTGTGCTTTGCGTGTATCTGCGCCAGGTCGTTTTGAATACCGTTCAGTTGACTCAATGGTTAACCCATACTTAATGGGTGCAGCACTATTGATGGCGATGGGCGATGGTATCGATAAGAACATGGAAGCTGGTGAACCTGAAGAGCGTAATATTTACGCAGCGATGGAAGCGGGTAAAGAGGTTAAGAAGTTACCTATGACATTAGGTGATGCGTTAATCGAACTTGCCAACGATCCAGTAGTTAAATCTTCAATGCCGAATGAAATGTACAGGGTGTTCGAACACTACAAGAGAGACGAGTGGGAACGCTTTAACCATACGGTTACAGATTGGGACTTAGCAACTTACTTGGATTGCCTGCCATAGGGTAGAGCCATTTAAGTTTCTAATTAGAATGCCCGTCTCAAAAGGCGGGCACTTTTTACATAGGAGTAATATATATGTGTGGAATAGCAGGAATTATTCATAAGAAAGGCGGAGCGTCTGAAAACATCGGTGCACAAATGACCGACATGTTGCAGGCTTTGAAGCACAGGGGGCCGGATTCAACTGGCTATGCAGTATATGGTAAAGATAATGGTAACCTAATTATGCGCCTTAAGGTTGCAGAAGCAATCGAATTAGAAGGCAGTTACAGTATTCATGCTGAAATTGCTGAGCGTATCGCATTGGTTGATGCTCGTTTAGAAGAGTCTGGCGCTAAAATCGTTAATAAAGAGAATGCTACTGAGTATGCTCTTAGATACGAGCTTGACTTCTCAGGCGACATGAAAAACCTAGCGGATTTTGTTGAAGACATCGAAGGTGTTGAGATCTTGTCGGTTGGTAATACGTTAGAATTAATCAAAGATCTAGGCGATGCATCAGTTGTATCTGCTCAGTACGGTCTAAACAATTTTGATGGCACTCACGCTATCGGTCATACGCGTATGGCGACAGAGTCGGATATTGATATTCGTTCTGCTCACCCATACTGGGCGTATCCGTTTAGTGATATTGCTGTTGTGCACAACGGCCAATTAACGAACTACTGGACTCACAGACGCGACCTTGAACGTAAAGGTCACCGTTTTTCATCTAACTGTGACTCAGAGTTAATTGCGGTATACATTGCAAACAAAATGAGCGAAGGTGTTGAGTTGGAAGCAGCGATGAGAGAGTCTATTGACTTCCTTGACGGTGTTTTCACTTACCTTGTAACAACGAAAGACCAATTGGGTATGGCGAAAGACTGTATGGCTGCCAAACCAATGGTTGTATATGAAGGTGACGATATGATTGCTTTGGCTTCTGAAGAAGTTGCGATCAGAAAATTATTTGATCATCAAATTCACACATTTGACCCTTATGATGGAGAGGTAAAAGTATGGCAACATTAAAAGACACTAAGTCTCATGACATGGGACTTCACGAGGAGTCTCTAAAAGGACGTACTCAACAACGTTTCTTCTCAGTTGATGAAAGTTCAAACTTAACGTATTTCAACTCATTTGAAGTTGACACTGATAAGACAGCAACAATTGACGCTCTAGAGATGACTCCTAGAGAAATCAACATTGCAATTAGAGAGCTAATGGAAAGTGGAGTTGGAAGCATTACTGTCGAAAACCCTATGTCACGCCACGGCGTTGGCGTTGGTATCCTTAACCGCTTAAACCTTACTTTTACTGATAGCTTAGGCTACTTTGGTTGTGGTTTGATCGACGGTCCAAACGTCCACATTAAAGGCCGTGTTGGTTGGTCATGTGCAGAAAACATGATGGCTGGTACTGTTCTTATTGAGATGAATGCTGGTTCTACATTCGGTGCCGCCATTCGTGGTGGCGACCTTGTATGTAGAGGTAGTGTTGGCGCACGTACAGGTATTGACCAAAAAGGCGGCACGATCATCGTTGGTGGCAATACAGGCGCCTTCTCTGGCTTTATGATGCAACGTGGTCGTATGATCGTTTGTGGTGATGCAGGTAGAAACTTAGGTGACTCAATGTACGACGGCGTTATTTACGTTGGTGGTGAAGTTGAAGAGCTAGGTATTGACTGTGTACCAGGTGAAATGAATGAGCTTGATGTTCGCTACCTATCTTCTAAGTTAGATTTGTACGGCATTAAAACTCCGAATGGCGCTGAAAAAATGCACAAGTACGTTTCAGGCAAGATGCTTTGGAACTACGACAAGTTAGAGCCACATGAGAAGAAGGTAGCCCTTTAATCGTTCACTCCAACTAAATTATAAAAAGGAAATATTATGAGCAATCAAGTAGATGATACATCCCGTTTAGGATCAAGTTTTATCTTCCCTAAAGAGGTGATGAATGATATTCATATCAAATCTGACTTAGGTCGTTACAGAATGAGAGGCTTCTCTCTATTCAAAAAGATCCCAACTTGGGACGATTTGACATTTATGCCAGGCACACTAACTCGTTTCATTATTGAAGGTTACAGAGAAAAGTGTTTAACAAAAACAATCATTGGTCCAAATGCAAAAGTACCTCTAGAGCTAGACATTCCAGTCTACATCACAGGTATGAGTTTTGGTGCATTGAGCTATGAAGCAAAAACAGCCCTAGCACGTGGTGCTACGATGGCTGGTACAGCGACTTGTTCTGGTGAAGGCGGCATGATTCCAGACGAGCGTCGTTACTCAAGCAAATGGTTCTACCAGTGTATTCAATCACGTTACGGCTTCAACCCTAATCATTTACGTCTAGCTGACGCGATCGAGTTCTTCATTGGACAAGGTTGTAAAGTTGGTCTTGGTGGTCACTTAATGGGTCAGAAAGTAACAGACCAAGTAGCTGAGATGCGTTCACTACCAGCAGGTATTGACCAGCGTTCTCCAGCGCGTCACCCAGACTGGTTAGGTCCGGATGACTTGGCGCTTAAAATCGAAGAAATTCGTGAAGCGACAGACGGTCAAATTCCAATTCAGTTAAAACTTGGTGCTGCACGTGTATACGACGACGTTCGTATGGCTGCTAAAACAGGTTGTGACAGTATTTACATCGACGGTATGGAAGGTGGTACTGGTGCGGGTCCTCACCTTGCAACAGAAGAAACTGGCGTACCAGGTATTGCAGCAATTCGTCAAGCGCGTAGAGCGATTGAAGATGTTGGTATGAGTGGTGAAATCACTCTTATCTATGCTGGTGGTATTCGTAATGGTGGTGACGTAGCTAAAGCAATTGCACTTGGTGCAGACGCGGTAGCGATTGGTCACTCAGCATTGATGGCACTTAACTGTAACAGAGACACTCCTGAGGCCGACTACGAAGGTGAGATGGGTGTTAGACCTGGTGAGTGTTACCACTGTCATACTGGCCGTTGTACGGTTGGTGTTGCAACGCAAGATCCTGAGCTTAGAAAGCGTCTAGACCCAGATCTAGCTGCTGAGCGTGTATTTAACTTCTTACATACATTAGCAATCGAGTGTCAAATGATGGCTCGTGCTTGTGGTAAGACTAATGTACACTCATTAGAGCCAGAAGATCTAGCTGCATTGACAATGGAAGCCTCAGCTTGTGCACAAGTACCTATCGCAGGTTCGCAGCACACGGTTGGTCGTCCAGACATGACACGTTTTTAAGAAAGGAGATATCATGAGTAATACAGAAGAAAAGTTTATTGAGATTGACTCTCTAGATAAAAGCCATGAGGAAATGACAGGCCAGCATATCGGTTATAGATATGATGTAAACCTTGTCCCTGACCTTGATTTCATCACTCCGTTTTTACAAGAGTACATTGAAAAGATGGGTTGGAAAGACCTTAACTGGTTGGAAGATGTTCACATGGGTTATGAAGGTGACCAAGCAGCTGTTTTTGATAGAAATGTCAACGGTTGGGTTACAATTCCTGACACAATTGAACTTCCAAACAATCAACAAGAGCGTGACATGATTGCACGTGAACTGTTGATCAAGTTCCAAATGTCTGAAAACCACCCAATGGTTGACTTAAACGCAGCTTACCGTAAGTTCTAGAGGTAGGTGAGTTTTTAGGGAGTGTGGGGAAGTTGTTTGACTTGTTCAGGCAACCTCCTCCCCCCCTTAGTTTGGCAGCATCTCCCCCCCCTGAGATGCTGTTATAACTAAAAATACAGCTCTAATTCTCTTTTATAGGCGCTGTATTTGATAATTTTTATTATGCTGAGCAAGAAGAATGTGTCATTAAGAACATTCAAAAAATTAGTAACAACCTGCTCTAATGGCTTTTAAAGAGATAGATTAGGTTCAATTGAAACCACAGTAGTAAATAATAAAAATTTCACGAAGAAGTGCAGTAAATAACAAAAAAAATAAGAAGAAACACCTTGTTAAAAGAGATAAATACAGTCAAAAATAAAAGTAAACTACATACAAGAAGTAAAAGATATAACTAGAAAGAAATAAAAAGACACAAGTGATCTTTAACTGACTTTGAAGAATATTTATAATGAGAGTATCAGAAATTACTTATACTGATGAGTGTGAGACTTATCAAATCCACGGCGGAGAAGCGCTTTCAATTGATCTACAAAGTGGTGATCATGTGGAGATAATTGATGTTGAAGGCGATCAA
>DUCF01000078.1 GCA_012959965.1 Candidatus Thioglobus sp.
CGAGCGTCGTTTTGTGATGACATTCCCAAATGAGACTCTGCCAAAAGGCCGATGTCAAAAAACCACCGCGATTTATGATCGTCTAACGCAAAAAGGTGCTGTATGGCAGGCTTCGTTTGGTTTAGAGAATGTGATGTGGTTTGCAAATTCCCCAGAAAACGCCCATGAAGAGCCAACTTTCCATCGCTCGCGCGCACATGATTATGTCGGCGCAGAGGTGATGGCAGTGCGTGAAAAAGTGGGTGCAATTGAAATTGCTAATTTCTCCAATCACCGCTTCACAGGTTCTGGCGCTCGTGAGTTTTTAGAGTACGTACTTGCGGGTATTATTCCAAAGCCGGGGCGCGTCATTCTTAATCCAATGTTAAGAGAGAGTGGTAAACTCTTTGGCGACTTTACCGTCGCTTGCATCGATGAAGAAACTTTCTATCTTCTTGGTTCGAGTGCCCATCGGTTTCAATCGTGCTGTGCAAGAGATGCATCGCCGCTGGTTTGACGAGCAACTGCAAGGCGTTGATGGTGTTGCTTACCAAAACATGACGGACGATTTCCATGGCATTGCTATTGCCGGACCTAATTCACGTGAATTGTTGTCTCGCTTAACGAGAGAAGATGTCAGTAGCGAGGCTTTTAACTTTCGTGATGTCAGAGATACGTTTATTGGCGGCGTTCCGGCAATTTGTGTGCGAATTTCATTTACCGGCGAATTGGGTTTTGAGATTTATGTGGCGCCTCAATTCCAATTAAAACTTTATGAGGAAATCGAAAGTGCTGGTACTGACTTGGGCTTAAAGTGGTTTGGGGGAAGAGCGTTAATGTCAATGCGTTTGGAGAAAAATTGGGGTGTATGGACAACCGATTATCGTCCTGACTTTACTTTGGCCGAATCTGGCATGGACTTTTTTGCTAAATGGGACAGAAACTTCATTGGCAAGGCGGCGGCTCTCAAAGAAAAACAAGAGGGTCCTAGTAAGAGATTGACAGCGCTTTCAATCGAAACGGACACCGATGTCAGCGGCGATGAGGCTGTTATGCACAACGGTGAATGTGTTAGTTATATTACCTCGGGTGCTTTTGGGCACTTTGTTGGCGAATCACTGGCAATGACCTACTTACCGGTCGAACTCATTACCGATGATGTTAGCCTTGAGGTTGAAATACTGGGTGTGTTCCATAAGGCGAGTATTGTAGAGAAGCCGTTGTACGACCCAACTGGCGCAAAAATGCGCGAGTAATTAATAACGTAGGAGTTAAGTGGTGGCTAGAGAAAGACGCAGACGCAGAAGCGGTGTAGAAGTTAAAGAGGCAGTGAAGGTGCCAGCGTACATTAAACGCAAAACACTCGTTCACGATCCACTGAGTGATGCTGATCTTCGCATTCTTGAAAATAACGCCGAGACCATTCTTGAAGAGATCGGCATGGTGTTTGGCGAAGACTTGGAGTGTGCAGATATTATGGTTGCCGCTGGTGGTATACGTGACGCAAAAGATCCGCATCGGGTGCGCTTTCCTCGTGGAATGTGCCGTGAAATTATTCAGGCCAGTGCACCAAAACAATTTACTCAGCATGCCCGCAATCCCGAGAGAAGTGTTGAAATTGGCGGCGATAACATCGTCCTTTCGCCTGCTTACGGCCCTCCGTTCATCCGTAATTTAGACGAAGGTCGGCGTTATGCTAATATTGACGATTTTCGTAATTTTGTCAAACTGACGTATATGTCCGACCATCTCCACCACTCGGGCGGCACAATTTGCGAGCCGGTGGATTTACCGGTTAATAAACGCCACTTGGATATGGTCTATAGCCACATTAAATACTCTGACAAGCCATTTATGGGTTCTGTCACCCTGGGTGAGAGAGCGCAAGATTCGGTTAACATGGCCAAAATTGTTTTTGGCGAAGAGTTTATGAAGGAAAACTGTGTTTTGTTGAGCCTTTGTAATACGGTTTCTCCTCTGTCTACGGATCCAGCTATTACGGGCTCTTTAAAAGTTTATGCTCGCGCAAACCAAGGCATGATTATCACCACCTTTATTGTTGGTGGTGCAATGGCGCCAGTCTCAGTAGCGGGTGTAGCAGCGCAAAGTTTGGCGGAAGTACTGGCAATGATGGCTTTAACGCAATTAATCAAGCCTGGCTGTCCGGTTGTTTACGGCACATTTGTCACCTCGATGTCAATGAAATCAGGCGCGCCAACTTTTGGCACTGCAGAGGCGGCGCAAGCGATGTGTATCAGTGGGGCGCTGGCAAGAAGACTGGGCGTGCCGTTTAGAAGTGGCGGTGGCTTTACCTCTTCCAAAGTTTCAGACGCACAGGCGGGTTATGAAGCGGCCAATACCTTGCATGCAACACTGGAGGCTGGCGTCAATATCTCTCTACATGTGGCGGGCTGGCTTGAGGGTGGCTTGACAATGGGTTACGAGAAGTTTGTGATGGACGCTGATCAGGCAGGTGTGCTTGCAACAGCTGCACGTGGTATTGATATGAGTGAAAATGGTCAAGCGATGGACGCCATTCGTGAAGTGGGCCCACAGTCGCATTTCTTGGCATGCAAGCACACTGAGAAAAATTATAGAGAGGCTTTTTATATGGCTGAGCTTAGCGACTCTCAGAGTTTTGAACAATGGAAGGAGAATGGCTCAAAAGATATGGAAACGGCTGCGAATATAAAATATAAGAAAATGCTGGCGGACTATGAATTACCACCACTCGATCCAGAGATTGATAAGAGGTTGCTGGATTATATGAAAAAGATCAAGGGCAGTTACCCAGACTCCAATATTGCTTAACAAACTTACACAGAGATAGAACTAACAATGAATTTTTCAAACAATAAGCGCCATCAGGCGAAAATTGCCACTCATGCAGTGGGCGCCGAGGATATTTTTAGTTTAAACAGGCACGCCCAAGGTCCAGGCGCTTTTGTGGAGCAAGAATGGCAAGCTGCAGGACTCGTCGCACCAGATATGACGGCGATTCGTGAGTACCGCTTGGAAAAAGTGCGCGAGCAATTAAAGGCAGCCGATTGTGCTGGTATTTTGCTCTACGATCCACTAAATATTCGTTATGCGACCGACAGTGCCAACATGTCGCTTTGGACATCGCACAATGCAGCACGTTACGCTTTGGTGATGACCGAAGGCCCGGTGATTATCTTTGAATTTGACGCGCATGAATTTCTCTCTAACCACAATCCTTTGATAACTGAAGTGCGTCCGGCAATTACTTATTTGTATTTTACAGCCGGTGAGTTTAGTGACAAAAAAGCCAAGATATGGGCGAATGAAATTACCGATATTGTCTCTGAATTCGGCGCTGGCAATAAGCGCTTAGCGCTAGATCACTGCGCACCTGAAGGTGTACACGAACTGCAAGCGCATGGCTTTGAGTTGGTGAACGGTGAGGCAGTGATGGAGCTCGCAAGACTCATCAAGTCCGAAGAAGAAATGCACGCAATGAGGCGCTCTATCTTTGCCGCTGAGCGCTCGATTGAATTGATGCGAGAGCATTTCAAACCGGGTATCGAAGAGACGCGACTTTGGGGTTATTTGCACAGTGAAATGATAGCTAGGGGTGGCGAATGGATTGAGACGCGCTTATTGGCAGCCGGCCCAAGAGCTAACCCATGGTATCAAGAATGCTCTTCTAGACCAATCCAAAATGGTGAGATGATGGGCTTTGATACGGACTTAGTGGGCGCTTATGGCTACTGCACGGATATTTCACGAACATGGTTGTGTGGCGACCAAAAGCCAACAGATGCGCAAAAAGATATATATAGCAAAGCCTACGAACAAGTGCAGCATAACATTTCAATTTTACGTCCTGGCATGAGCTTTATGGATATGACAAATGAGGCCTTGGAATATCCTGAAAACGAATATCGTCATTACTCTTTGCAATATCATGGTGTTGGTTTGTGCGATGAGTATCCTGCCATACCATTCACCTGGGAGCTCAATGAGCTAAGTTATGACGGTATCTTACAGCCAGGCATGGTGCTCTGTGTTGAAAGTTATGTTGGACGTCGAGATGGCGGCCCCGGCGCTAAACTAGAAGAGCAAGTTCTTATTACTGAAACAGGCTATGAGGTGCTGTCTAAATATCCTTTCGAAAAACACTTATTACGTTAATTTGCCTTGATGGAGATACAAGAATGAATCGTATACCGGTCAAAATGTCAGCCGTTCTGTTAACAGGTCACGGCGGCTTTGAAAAATTGGACTATCGAGATGATATCGATGTGCCTACCGTTGCAGCAGATAAAGTACTGATCAAAGTGCTTGCAGCGGGCGTTAATAATACTGATATTAATACTCGCACCGCTTGGTACTCAAAGTCTGTCACTGGAGAAACCAACACTGGTGCTGCTGCGGGCTTTGAAACAGCTGATGATGATGATGGATCTTGGTCGGGCACACCCTTGACCTTTCCTATAATTCAGGGCGCCGACTGTTGTGGCGAGATTGTTTCGGTGGGTGAAGGGGTTAATTCTAATCGAATTGGTGAAAGGGTGTTGGTGAGAACCATGCAGCAAGCTGCTGTTAATTATCAACCTTTTAAATGTTGGACGGTGGGCTCCGAATGCGATGGTGGGTTCGCTCAATATATGCTTGCTTATAGTGCTGAAGCTTTTAAGGTTGAGAGCAACTGGTCTGATATTGAACTTGCCTCCATCCCGTGTGCATACTCTACCGCTGAAAATTTGCTCGAGCGTGCCAATGTTACAAGCGGAGAAACAGTGTTTATTACAGGCGCATCAGGCGGTGTTGGTTCTGCCGCTGTACAGCTGGCTAAGAGGCGTGGTGCAGTTGTTATTGCCCAAACCAGCAAGGACAAAATGGTTGAAGTGCGTTCGATTGGCGCCACTCAGGTTGTTACTCGCGAACAAAAATTAACGGATACAGTAGGGACTGAGAGTGTTGATGTTGTCATTGATCTGGTTGCAGGAAATGCATTTCCCGGTTTATTAGAATTGTTAAAAATAGGTGGCCGTTACGCAGCATCTGGTGCAATTGCAGGGCCAATCGTTGAGCTGGATGTAAGAACACTTTATTTAAAAGACTTAACCTTAATTGGTTGTACTTTTCAAGAGCAAAAAGTTTTTGAGAACCTGATTGGTTATATTGAGCGCAACGAGATTAAACCGCTAGTGGCAAAGAGCTATCCACTAAAAGATATAGTTCAGGCGCAGCAAGATTTCTTAGCTAAAAAATACGTAGGTAAACTGGTCTTGGTACCACCCGAAATTGATTATTAACTGGATTATGTAGAGTGAAAAATATAAAAATCACCGAAATACATATTTACCAACACGATCTTGACATTAAGGGCAAGCCTTACAAGACGTCACTGTCTGAAGTTAACAGTCTTGATACCACTATTGTAAAGATTGTTACTGATTCTGGTATTTCAGGTTTTGGCGAAGTTTGCCCTCTTGGTCCTGTGTATCAGGAGGCGCACGCCTTGGGAGCAAGGGCTGCGCTTGCTGAAATGGCTCCACATTTAATTGGCATGAACCCGTTGCAATACGGTAAAGTCTTGGCCAAGTGTGAGCAGGCACTGATGGGGCATAATTACGCTAAGGCAGCGATTGATATTGCATTGTGGGACATTATCGGCAAACAGTTTAATCTGCCACTGTGTGAATTACTGGGCGGTGCTAAGCGTGATAAAGTGCCGAGCTATTACGCTATTAGTATTGACAGCCCCGAGGAGGTCGCGCGTCTGCTTGTGGAAAAACAAAAGCAAGGTTATCAAAAACTACAAATAAAAGTCGGCGGTAGAGATTTAGCAGAAGATATTGCCGTTGTCAGAAAGGCATTTGAGGTTAAAGAGCCTGCGATTGAGATCGTGCTTGATGCTAATCGCGCCTTGACCACTGCTGAAGCCATTCGTCTGTCACAAAGCTGTCGTGATTTGGATTTTATTCTTGAGCAGCCGTGCGACAGTTATGAGGAATTAACAAAAATCAAAGCAAATATTTGTCATCCGCTGTATCTTGATGAGTGTGCAACCGATATTACTGTGGTTTCAAGATCCATTAGTGAGGGTGTTGCAGACGGTTTTGGGATGAAAGTTACCCGTGTTGGTGGTGTGAGTGCGATGCGATGCGTTATTGATGTGTGTCATGCTCATCAGAAACCGCTCAGTTGCGACGATTCCTGGGGTGGTGATATCATCGCAGCCGTCTGTACCCATTTAGGCTCTATTGTTGAGCCGCGCTTGTCTAGGGGTGTTTGGATTGCTGCGCCTTATATATCCCAGCCATACGACAGTGAAAATACAGTACAAATTAATGATGGTTGGATTGATGTGCCGTCTGCACCCGGTCTTGGTGTGAGCCCGGATACTCATCTGTTTAACCATACTCAAAGCTTCTCGTAGGAAAATGAAAAACGATGAAAATTGAAAAAATTGATGTGTTCCAAGCATACTTACCCTATTCAGGCGGTGTTTATCGTTTGTCTGGAGGGCGTGAATATACAGGCTTTGATGCAACATTTGTCCGCATTACTACAGCCTGTGGTATCGAAGGCTGGGGCGAAAGCACACCATTTGGCTCTACTTATATTGCCGCTCACGGTGCAGGTGTACGCGCCGGAATTGCGGAGATGGCGCCCAGTTTATTGGGAAAAGATCCACGGCATTTGGATAGGATTAATGAGGTAATGGATGGTGCCTTGGTTGGCCACAATCATGCAAAAACGCCGATCGATGTTGCCTGTTGGGATATTTTCGGCAAATCTATTGATATGCCGGTATGTGATTTATTAGGCGGCAGAACAGCCACCCCATTAACATTAATTTCTTCAATCTATGTAGGAGAGCCTGATGATATGGCTAAGCGGGTTAAGTGCTATCGTGAGGCAGGCTATCGAGGCCATTCCATCAAAATTACGGATGACCCTTTGTTGAATGCACAGAGAATTGAGGCTTGTATGGAGGGTCGTCAAACAGGAGAATATTTTATTGTTGATGCCAATGGTGGCCTGGGTGTTGAGAGTGCCCTGCGATTACTAAACATACTGCCAAAGACCTTGGATTTTGCCTTTGAGGCACCTTGCGCGACGTGGCGGGAGTGTATCTCGCTCAGGCGCCGAACATCGGTACCCATTATTTGGGACGAGCTGGCACAAAGCGAAGAGGATATCGTCAATTTGATTGCTGAAGATGGTGCTGATGGGATTGGTTTAAAAATTTCAAAAAACGGTGGTTTAACACGCTGTCGCAGGCAAAGAGATATTTGTATTGCTGCGGGCTATACTATGAGTGTGCAAGAGACTACCGGTTCGGACATTGCATTTGCTGCAATTGTTCATCTAGCTCAAACCGTTCCAAAAAAATACCTTAGATGTGTGCTTGAGTGTCGAGATATGGTTTCTCTAAAGACTGCAGATGGCGATTATGTTGTGGAAAATGGTTTTATTTCCGCTCCACGGAGTCCAGGTTTGGGTGTCTCACCTCGAATGGACGTGCTCGGTGACGCCGTATTGAGCTATCGTTAAAGCGCTCTATTAATACCCCTCATAAAGACTAAAAGTAAACAACCTTTTGGCGAAGACGATGAGTGGCAACTGCCCGGTTTAAAAGTGACAAAGTCACCCTTTTTGAAAACTGTATTATCCGAATCGATCATTTCTCCTTGCAAAACCAGAAATTCTTCAAATCCTGTGTGCTCATGGGGGATTGATTGAGCGCCAGGGTTAAGTTTTAATACAAAAGTGCCAAAGCCGGTTTCACTGTCGTAACTAATTTCATGCCAGCTCATTTTCTCTATCGCAGAGCCGTATCTATCGAAAGGTTTAAATTCAACATTAAGTGGGTTTGTAATTTTTCGTTTGTGCATGGCGGATATTTTATTAATCAATCAGTAAATCTTATACGATTATTGTCAACAGGAAGAGGGTTTGGACACATGTAGCGCCCCATATGTGCTTTGGATAAATTCCAGTGATCCTGCGTTAAAGCAACCATGCGCTCAACATCACCTATTGCGAGATATTCAATCATTGCCTCGTGCTGGTCAACTTCCTGCTCCAAGTTGGCTGTCATGTCTGCATCGGTTGCTCGATAAAAAGTTTGATTGATGCGAGTATGATCAATTAATAAGCGCTCATAGCTTAATTGTAAATAAGGGTTATTTGCCATTTTACCGATCAGTCGATGAAAGCGATCGTTGTGTAGCACTATACTATCAAGTTGTTGTTGTTTAACAGCTTTTCGAAAGCTGTCTTGCACGTCTTGCAACTCACTGAGTTGCTCTCTTGTCGCGTTTTCATCTTCTGTTGCTAGACGACTTATTGAGGAATATATCATTGGGGCTGTGATAAATAAATTACGTACATTTTTATAATCCATTGGAGAGACTATGGCGCCACGATTATTAATAATTTCAATATAACCCTCACCAGCAAGTCTTTGAAAAATTTCTCTGAGCGGTGTTCGTGAAATATCGTATTCTTTAGAGAGGCTGATTTCGTTAAGGGTGGCACCCGGTGCAAGTTTTAAGGTGAGAATTTTGCGCTTTAGGTCTTGAGAAAAGTGTTCTTTTTTCATAGGCTTAATATTTCTGGTTTGGTACTGCCATCAGGGGGGGTGAGCGTTTTGCAGTGCATAATAAAATCTAACAGCCCTTCATTCTAGGCCTCATCTGGCCTAAACCCCTAATAATTATCGAGTGATTTTTTAAACTGTACCCAATTGTGTTTTTAATCAGCCACAGCCTTTAGCATCACAACCTTGTCAGGCAACAGCGTTGTATATTTAACTGTATTTATTGTATACATATTGTATATTATAGATGTAATTTTATTCGAATTAAAGGCTTGTTAGTCTGTTTATAATGAGCCGCCTCAAGGGGGAAGTAGGTGTATGATTAATATTTCAAACGCCCGTCTAACCACTTGAAAAGCCTTAGAAAGGCCACAAACTTATTTTTTTTTCACTACCAATTTACTATGTCAAACTTATCAAAAAACTACATCGCTGGCGACTGGGTTGCAGGCCCAAGCTCAATTGCTAATATTAACCCGTCGGACACCAACGATATTATTGGTCAGTACGCTCAAGCGAGTTCGGCGCAATTAGACGATGCGCTAAATTCTGCACAAATTGCACAAAGACAATGGGCGGCTACCGGCCTTGAGCAGCGTCAAGCAGTATTGATGAAAATTGGTGAAGAAATGATGGCTCGCAGTGCTGAATTGGGCGAGTTACTTGCTCGTGAAGAAGGCAAACCAGTGGCTGAAGGCAAGGGAGAGGTTTATCGCGCTGGGCAATTTTTTACTTATTACGCAGCAGAAGTTTTGCGTCAAAGTGGTGACACAGCGGACTCTGTGCGACCTAATATTGAAGTGGATGTACGCCGCGAACCAATGGGCACCGTGGCCATTATCTCGCCGTGGAATTTCCCAACAGCAACAGCGAGCTGGAAAATTGCACCGGCACTTGCGTTCGGCAACGCAGTGATTTGGAAGCCCGCCAACTTAACGCCTGCTAGTGCGGTAGCCCTAGCAGAGATCATTTCAAGACAAGATATTCCCAAAGGTTTGTTTAACCTAGTGATGGGCTCTGGCGGTTCAATTGGCCAAGCATTGGTCGAAAGCTCGAAAGTGCACGCCATCAGCTTTACCGGCTCTTACGATGTTGGCCGTCAAATTGCCAGTGCTGCGGCACAGAATTTAACCAAGTTCCAACTCGAACTAGGATCAAAGAATCCGCTAGTGGTGATGGACGATGCGGATATTGATGTTGCAGTCGCTGCAGCTACAGGCGGTGCCTTCGGCTCCACTGGACAAAAATGTACAGCCTCTTCGCGCCTAGTAGTTCACCAATCTATTCATGACGAGTTTGTTGAGCGTATGACAGCCTCCACTTCAGCGCTTAAAGTAGGCCATGCACTGGAAGACGGTACGCAAATTGGTCCTGCGGCAAGTGCTGAGCAATTGACCTCTAACCTAGACTACATGCAATTAGGGCGCGACGAAGGTTGTGAAGTTGTTTGTGGTGGCGACGCGCTTGAACTAGCAACACCGGGACATTACATGCAACCTGCCCTGTTGATTGGTGGTGATAACGCCATGCGTCTTAATCGTGAAGAATTATTCGCGCCAATGGCGTGTGTGATTAAAGTTGCCGATTACGATGAAGCATTGTCAGTGGCTAACGATACTGATTTTGGTCTGGTTTCTGGCATTATTACCCAATCTTTGTCAAAGGCAAGCCACTTCCGCAGAAACGCAGAAAGCGGCTGTGTGATGGTCAACTTACCTACAGCTGGCACCGATTACCACGTACCATTTGGCGGTAGAAAGAACTCAAGCTTTGGCCCTAGAGAGCAAGGCCAGTACGCGAAAGAGCTTTACACTCAAGTGAAAACATCTTACATCTCGTCAGGTAATCCATAATGGCACACCCATCTCTTTATGTCGACGCACTGCAATACAACAATTGGAGTGAAGAGGTCTTTAAGCAAATCAACGCGGGTGGTCTGAGCGCCATTCACGTCACTATTTGTTATCACGAAGATTTTCAAGAGATGGTGCAAAATGTCATCGATTGGAATCGACGATTTGAAGATTACGACGATTTGATTTTTTTAGGAAAAACAGCGGACGATGTTCGCACGGCGAAAGCTCAAGGCCGTACAGCAATTTTCTTCGGCTATCAAAACTGCTCGCCAATTGAAGACAATATTGGCTTGGTGGAAATATGCCATCAACTCGGCGCGCGCTTTATGCAGCTGACATACAACAACCAGAGTCTATTGGGCACGGGTTGTTACGAGGCTAATGATCCTGGCATTACGCGGATGGGTAAGCAAGTCATTAAAGAAATGAATCGCGTCGGTCTTGTGGTTGATATGAGTCATTCTGCAGAGCGTTCAACGATGGAGGCGATTGAAATTTCTGAGCGTCCTATTGCTATCACTCATGCGAATCCAGTCTTTTGGCATGCAGCGCTTAGAAATAAGTCAAATGAGGTTTTAAAAGCTTTGGGCGAAAGCGGCGGAATGCTTGGGTTTTCGATGTACCCACACCATTTAAAAGGCAAGTCAGACTGTACTTTAGAGAGTTTTTGTACGATGATTGCGGATACTGCCGATGTTATGGGTATTGAAAATATTGGCATTGGTAGTGATCTTTGTCAAAACCAACCGGATAGCGTTGTTGAGTGGATGCGCAATGGCACTTGGACGCGAGATCGCGACTTTGGTGAAGGCACAGCAAGCGCTGCGGGCTTCCCGGCGCAACCGGATTGGTTTAAAGACAACCGTGATTTTTCAAATCTTGAGAGTGGCTTAAGGTCAGTTGGTATGTCTGAAAAAGATGTGGCGGCCGTAATGGGTGAAAACTGGCTAAGATTTTTTGAGTCTTCATTCGGACCTGTCAACGCATAAGTAATGCCGTTTAGCGCCAAACTTGATGAAGCGATGATGCGTCGACCTGAACAGGTGATGCGTCTTGACAGAATGGGCTCTTCATTCCCAACACGATTGAGTTTTATGCGTGCGCTGATTCGTCGCATGTCAAAAGAGCAGTGGAAGTTTGAGAGATTGCGTCAAGACGTCGACACAAATGGTTTTGGTGTAAGTGTTTATGCTGCACATACGCCCGAGCGAACATACTCCCTAGTTGCCTTTACTCAGAATATTCCTGCGGATATGCGTACTGACCGAGTGATTGCTGAGGTTTGGGATGCGACTTTTAATTTATTCGATGGCGTGCCGACACAGGACGATATCGATTATTTGGCAAAAAATACACCCAAGCAAGAGGGCGGTCGTTTTCGCCCGAGCGAGCTTAGCTTGGCTAGAGCCAATAAAAGCTTAAGGTTATTTGAACACATAGTTTCATCGCTCGCCGAAGGCAAGCAGCCCGACGTTGATTTGGTGGCATCGGTTGGCTATATCATGCGCACAACTGCGGTCTACGGTAGTGGCAAATTTGGCTGCGCTGATCGCGCCAAAATTGCTGATCGCGAAGAGTGTAAGGTGTCGTTCCACATGGAACTGTTAGCGGTTTATCTTATCCGCTGGTTTACTATTGACCTAGTGGAAACCATTGCCAAACAACGGGGTGGAAATAAGGCGGCAAATTTAGAGCCACACATTCGTCAATTTATTGGTGTTGGTAATTCTACCGGCCTTGGTATGGCGCCATTTCTATTAAAGCATCCGGTATTAATTCATAATTGGGTCACCGCAAAAGAAACCGCGCTCGCTAGGGTCCGCAGTCTGGAGACACCGATTAAAGGCTCTCTCGA
>DUCF01000079.1 GCA_012959965.1 Candidatus Thioglobus sp.
CGAGCCGGGTGACGTGGTTTACGTACCACCTAAAGTTGCCCATCATGGCGTCAGTCTTGATGACGACTGTATGACGCTCTCCATCGGCTATCGCTCCTATTCTCACCAGGAAATGCACTTGGCGATGGATGTTGGTGACACGGTTGAAAACACCACATATTACCAAGACCCTGAATGGAAAGAAGACGAGTCAACCGCGCTGATTCCTGAGGCGGCTTTGATTCAAGCCCAATCATTTTTAGAAGATGTTGAGTTGCCCGATGACTTTTTTGGCGAGTTCGTTACAAAGCTTGATCCCATGGACGAGCAGAACATGAATGAAATTAGTGCTTACGCTGAACTCGAGCCGCTTGAGATCGAAGCGACATACGAGCTACAATCGTGCTGCCGAATTGCCTATCAATTGTTAGGTGATGACATTAATTGCTACATCAATGGTGAGGCATTTGACTGTAACAATATCGACAAAGATGTCATTATTGACTTTTGCAACACACGTCGACTCAAAGTCAACGACTACGATTCCAGTAATTATTTACTAGCTTCGCGCTTACAGATACTTGTCCTTATTCGCAGGCTGCGCTCTTAGTTTTTCTTTAATGGCAAAGCACTCTTTGAAAAAGTTTGCTTTAACACCACAGTTGACTCAATACTGGCAATGCATTTTAAACTGCCCAACGATTTCTTCACAAAGCTTTCGTAGCTGAGCAAGTCGCTTGCAATAATTTTCAGCAAATAATCGTGTGCACCGGTAATCACGCAGCACTCTAAAACCTGCTCTAAATTACTCATTGCCTTTTCAAAAACATCGGCATTGTCATTAGAGTTTTCAGTCAATCGGACAAAAACATATACTAAGGCATTGAGACCTACAGCTTGGGGGTTGACTTGGGCTGCATAGCCACAAATCACGCCCGCTTGTTCAAGTTTTTTTACGCGTCTTAAGCAAGGCGTGTCAGACATATTTAGCCGATTTGCCAATTCTGAAATGGCAACTCTTCCCTTGCTTTGTAAGATTGACAAGATGCTTAAATCTTTACTGTCCATACGAATATCCACTGTCTTTATCCTTTATTTGAATGTATTCAATAATAATATATATATTATTAGAGTAATCACCTAATTATATAACAATATAGGGAGAATTTTGACGATTTACACTTTAGCAACCCTGATATTATTCGCCGCAACAATCAACGAACATTAACTAATCATGACGTACAACACACGCACATTTGACCACTGGATAAGAACACGCTTTGTCGAGCTTAATTCTGCGCTTGAAAAGCTCTATATGGCGCAAGACGATCGCGCCAACGTCGAAGCTATTGGCGAGGAGCTAAAACAACAGCTCGAAAACGAAGGCAGAGAAATAATAAGCACACTGTTGTCTGAGGGAAATACTGATGAGGGCTTTGATCACGCATTTGATTTATTGGGAAATGTTGGTCTTTACATGGCCGCATGCCGCAGACATGAGATTACTGAACCATCAAGAGAAACTGTTTCTCCATTGACAGAGGCTTCGGGGCTAGCAATGAATATAGGTGCCTCCATTGGCGTCACTCCACGCTTTGCTACAGCGCACTTAACCACTCACAATAAAGCACTCAACGGCACTTACAAGCGCTTTACCAATTTGCCTGCAGAGCAATTATTTATTGATTACAACACCAAAGGAATTCTGGCTTACAAACGAGCGGCTGACGCTTTGCTAAAAACTCAATCACTGGGAATTTCTCACCCTATAACTCATGACTTATTGGTTGTTGCTAAACAAGCCCTGCAGGATGTTATAGACTCGAATGCGATATTGTTTGAAAAACTAGATGCTGATGATTTTTTCTACTGTGTAAGGCCTTACTACAAGCCTTATCGAGTTGGTCTGCAAGTTTATCGTGGCGCTAACGCAGGGGATTTTGCCGGCATCAATGTTATCGATATATTACTTGGACTGTGCTTTGCAAATGAGCCCTACTACTCACAAATGCTGGTCGACAAATTCCTCTACATGATGCCAGAAGATCAGAGTATTTTGCGTGATTGCATGCGCAGAACGAGCATTATGGATGACTTCTTAGAAGCGCAATTAGATACGGAAGAAAAATGGTATCAAACGAACTTAGCGATGTTCTTAGAAGTTTGTCAAATGCATGGAGAAACTGCCATTCAACATCATAACCAACTTGTAGAAAAATACATCGCCAAGCCTGCGGAATCATTAAACGATTCACACCTTGACAAAGTCACCGCAAGCGGACCCTCGTTGGCGATCTTGCTCAACGGTCTTGAAAAATTAAGAGACAGGCGCGCTGCAGTTAAACGCTGTGACCTTCGAACACGCTTTGATGACATTCAAACACTAAAGGAAAGCTTGCATCAAACTGAGCAAAGGATGGCGCATGTATAAAAATGACTTCGCACTATCCAGGGGCGTCTACTTACTCAGCCATTCCGTCGGAAGACCTTTAAAAACAGCCCAACAATCATTTTCTAAGAATTTTTTCTCGCCTTGGGAGCAATCCAACAAGGAGCCTTGGGGGATCTGGCTTGGGATTATTGATCAATTCACCAGTGGATTGGCCAAGTTATTTAACGCTAAACAATCGGAGTTTTGCCCGCAAGTTAATTTGTCTAGCGGCCTAACTAAAATCATCATGTCGTTGAATAAACTACAAGCACAAAACTGTGTGGTTTTACTTAGCGAAAACGATTTTCCTAGTATCGGATTTGCCTTGCAAAACGCATTACCAAAAAGCTGTGAATTGAGATTTATCCCAAAACACTTAGACATGAGCTGCGCCAATGTGTGGGATGAATACTTAGTAAATGATGTCGACTTAGTGTTGATTAGTCATGCATATTCAAATAGTGGTCAACTGGCGCCACTTAATGACATCATTCCTACGGCTAAATCAAGGGGGGTGTTAACCCTAATTGATATTGCGCAATCTGGCGGCGTGGTACCATTGGATTTAAGCACCCTTAAGCCAGACTTTATGATTGGCTCCAGCATCAAATGGCTATGTGGTGGCCCGGGAGCTGCTTATTTATGGATTAATGCAGATCACATAGAGGCATGCCAACCCAAAGACGTGGGTTGGTTTAGTCACGACAATCCTTTTGAGTTTGACATACACGATTTTCGCTTTCACGACTCCGCCCTAAAATTCTGGGGAGGTACACCTTCCATTACTCCATTTGCCATTGCAGGACACAGTATAAGCTACTTTGCAAAAATTGGATCTCAGGCAATCAGAGAGCATAATCAGAAATTTACAACCCTTATTGCTAACGTATTTCCCGATAAGATTGTTTCACCAATAGAGCATCATCGCCGGAGTGGCACTATTGTTCTAAATTTTGGAGAGAAGCAGAGTAAGCTGCTCGACTCACTCCAGAAAAACAACATCACCGTCGATCGCAGAAGTCTAGGACTGCGTATCTCACCTCATATTTATAACGATATAAGCGACATTAATCAGCTGCTATCAGCTATTAAAGCAAATATTTAGCTACCACCTGTTTGATGATATTTTATCCCCTCAACACAGCCGCTAAAACACCTCAATAATAGACTGCTAAATGCACTAATTAGCACCTAAACAATAGGATATAGGGGATAATCTACGAAGTTTTATGGATTAGGTAAGTTTTATCTCAAACACACCCTCCCTCGGGTGTGTTTGATATAAAGCTTATTGCGTTAAACCATAAGGCATTTTATTTATTTATTTATTGGAGACTCAATATGGACATGAACATCGTTCAAAAAAGCTTTACATTTGGCAACAGCACAATTACATTCGAAACAGGCAGAATCGCACGTCAAGCACACGGTGCAGTACTTGCTAGCATGGATGACACACAGGTATTAGTAAGTGTTGTTGGCGCCAAAGAAGCCAAATCAGGACAAAGCTTTTTCCCACTATCTGTAGATTACATCGAAAAAACTTACGCAGCAGGAAAAATCCCAGGTGGTTTCTTAAAGCGTGAAGGCCGCCCAAGTGAGAAAGAAACACTAACTTCTCGCCTGATTGACCGCCCTATTCGCCCACTATTCCCTAATGGCTACATGAACGAAGTTCAGGTCATGATTCAGGTGATTTCTGCAAACAAGAATGTTGACCCAGATGTTTTAGCAATGCTTGGCACATCAGCTGCATTGGCTATTTCTGGTGTGCCGTTCAGCGGCCCAATTGGTGCTGCTCGCGTTGGTTACACTGACGGCAACTACATCATCAACCCAACTTACTCAGACCTTGCTACTTCGGATCTTGACATGGTTGTTGCTGGCACAAAAGACGCTGTATTAATGGTTGAATCTGAAGCCAGTGAGCTTTCTGAAGAAATTATGCTTGGCGCAGTTATGTTTGCACACGAGCAATTCCAAGTGGTTATCGACAGTGTTGCTGAATTTGCAGCAGAAGTCGGTGTTTCGCCACGTGAATGGGTTGCCCCTGCGACGAACGAAGCGCTACTTTCAGCGATTCAATCTCAATTTGGTGAGCAAATTTCCAAGGCCTACACAACCGTTGACAAGATGGAGCGTCAAGCCATGATGGCTGAAGTGAAAGTAGCCGCTGTTGCTGCACTTAGCACTGATGCAGAAGACGCACCTAGTGCAGATGACGTTAAAGACTACATTAAGAAAATTGAAAAATCAACAGTTCGTGAACGCATCCTAGCTGGTAAGCCGCGTATTGATGGTCGCGACGGTGATACTGTTCGTGAACTTGCAATTGAAACTGGCGTACTTAACAACACGCACGGTTCTGCATTATTCACTCGTGGCGAAACGCAGGCTTTGGTTGTAACAACATTAGGCTCCAAGCGTGATGCACAACTTATTGAAAAACTTGAAACAAACGATCGTATTGAAGATCACTTCATGCTTCATTACAACTTCCCTCCTTACTGTGTTGGTGAGACAGGTCGTGTAATGGGCGTTAAACGTCGCGAAGTTGGCCATGGCCGTCTTGCTCGTCGCGGTATTGCTGCTTGCTTACCAAGCATCGAAGAGTACCCATACACAATTCGTGTGGTTTCTGAAATTACTGAATCAAACGGCTCTAGCTCTATGGCCAGTGTTTGTGGTTCGTCACTTGCGTTAATGGATGCAGGTGTGCCGATTAAGGCACCGGTTGCTGGTATTGCGATGGGTCTTGTTAAAGACGAAAGCCGCTTTACTGTTCTTACAGACATCTTGGGCGATGAAGATCACCTTGGCGACATGGACTTTAAAGTTGCTGGCACTGCACGAGGTATTAATGCCCTACAAATGGACATTAAAATCCAAGGTATCACTGAAGACATCATGGAAATTGCTCTAAAGCAAGCCAAAGTTGCAAGACTTGATATTCTTGGTCAAATGAACCAAGTAATTTCTGAGCCAAGCACTGCTTCAAAGAATGCGCCTAAGACGAAAGTAATCAAGATTCCAACGGACAAGATTCGTGATCTAATCGGTAAAGGTGGTGAGACAATTCGTGGCATTATTTCTCAGTCTGGCGCTAGCATCGATGTTGACGATGACGGCAACGTAAATGTATTCGCTAACGACGACGAAAGTTTCGAGAAAGCCGTGCAAATGGTGAAGGACGTTACTGCGGTTCCTGAAATAAACAAGACTTACTTAGGTAAAGTTGCTAAGATCGTTGAATTTGGTGCGTTTGTTACAATCATGCCAAATCAAGACGGCTTGTTGCATGTTTCTGAAATTGCTCATGAGCGCGTTGAGAATGTTGAAGACTACCTTAAAGAAGGTCAAGAAATCGAGGTTAAAGTCCTTGGTCTCGACCGCGGTAGAATCAAGCTTTCACGTAAAGCACTGATCGACAAGTAAGACAAATAAAAGCCACCGCAAGGTGGCTTTTTTTATCTCAATAACTCGAGCCCTTTACATAACTCATTATGCCCGAAGAAAAACTAATAGCACTGGAAGAAAAAATAGCCCATCTACAACATATGCTTGATGAGCTTAATATGATTGTCTTTCGTCAAAGTGAGACGATTGGTAAACTGCACAAACACGTGCAAGAATTAAATGAGAAAGTGGCCAATTCAGACAGCACTCAAGCCGGTCAAGACATTATAAGTGATGACAGGCCGCCGCACTATTAGAGATCTTTAGAGCCTCTCTATCACCCGTTTATTTTTTTGATAGCGCAGAATCGTCTATTGAAACCCCCTGCCAACCTTTACGCATAAAATTTCGAATATTGAGATGTGACGTGCCATCTGCAAGTGAATCAAGCACACTTTGGTAATGCTCACCAAAACACCTAAGAACCTCATAATCATTAAGCTCGTGCATTGAGCCAAAGCAAAATACCTTAGCAGAGCCTTGATTTTCGTCCTCTTGATTGGCTAAATCACCATTGGTAAAAGCGGTTGGCAGAAATGCGTACTCACTGTCAATTAAGTCAGTAAAGTCTGAAAATTTCATTTCCCCGCCCGACTTAAGTTGCTCTAAATATTGCTCTGTAGTCATTCTATCCTCTTAGCTGTACATTGGATTTGGCTTGTTTGCATCGATGCCCAGTTGTTGAACAGCATCAGCCAATATTTTACCCTTTAGAGTGCCTTCATCAACCAGGGCTTTTAATGCAGCAAAAGCAATGTAATTGGCATTCACCTCGAAGAAAATCCTTAATTCACTCCTGGAATCTGAGCGACCAAAACCATCGGTTCCTAACACCTCATAACGTGCTGGCACATATTTTCGAATTTGTTCGGCATAATTACGGATATAGTCCGTTGCCGCAATGACAGGTCCTTTTGTCCCTTTTAAACACTGAGTAACGTAAGGCACCTGTTGATCGCCGTCAATATTAAAGCGATTGTCTCGATCCACTTTTTGCGCTTCACGCGTTAATTCATTAAAGCTGGGAACACTCCATATGGAGGATTTAATGCCCCAATTTTTATCTAGAATTTCAGCGGCTTTTTCCACCTCTCGCAAAATCGCTCCACTACCCAATAACTGCACCTCATTTTTACCCTTACCCACAATCTTTAGTGGGTACATACCTTTGATAATGCCCTCTTCAACACCTTTAGGCATTGCGGGGTGAGTGTAAGCCTCATTCATCAAAGTAATATAGTAAAAGATGTTTTCCATCTTTTCGTACATACGGCTCATGCCGTCACACAGAATAACCGCCAATTCGTACGCATAAGTTGGATCGTAAGAGATGCAATTCGGAATGGTGTTGGCAATAATCAGTGAATCACCATCTTGGTGTTGCAACCCTTCACCAGCAAGTGTTGTTCGCCCTGCGGTGCCTCCCAATAAAAAGCCTTTTGCTTGCATGTCGCCAGCAGCCCACGCCAAATCACCCACTCGTTGAAAGCCGAATTTAGAGTAATAAATATAAAATGGAATCATGGTGACGTTATGGGACGCATACGAGGTGGCAGCAGCAATCCAGTCTGAAATCGCGCCTGCTTCATTAATACCTTCCTGCAATACTTGACCTTTAATGTCTTCCTTGTACCACATCACCGTTTCAGAGTCTTCAGGCTCGTACAATTGCCCAGAAGAGGAGTAAATACCCATTTGCCTAAACAAGCCTTCCATGCCAAAAGTTCTCGCCTCATCTGGCACAATTGGTACAACTCTTGGCCCTAATTCTTTATCACGTACCAACAAAGTCAAGAAACGTACAAATGCTTTGGTGCTTGAGAGCTCTTTCTCGCCTGACGACTTAAGCAAAGCTTCAAAGACACCAACATTTGGCGTTTTGATTTTTTCTAATTCAAAACTTCTAATTGGCAGGTATCCGCCCAAAGCTTTGCGCCTCTCTTTGAGGTAGGTAATTTCTTCGCTGTCCTCAGCAGGTTTATAAAAATTTAGCTGCTTTGCGTCTTCTTCGGTAACAGGAATATCAAACCTTTCAGCAAAGCGCGTCAGCGCCTCAACACCAAGCTTCTTTTGAGAGTGCGTGGTATTCTTGCCTTCACCAGCCTCACCCATGCCGTAACCTTTAACAGTTTTAGCTAAAATAACTGTGGGTTGGCCGACATGCTCTTTTGCTCTTTTATAGGCTTGGTACATTTTGTTAGGATCGTGACCGCCACGCGTCAGTGCGAAAATTTGATCATCACTCAAGTGTGCGACCAACTCTAATAATTCTGGGTGCGCACCAAAAAAATGCTTACGCACATAAGCGCCGTCTTTGGCTTTATAGGCCTGATACTCACCATCCACAACCTCTTCCATTCGTTGTTTTAGCAAGCCAGAAGTGTCATTGGCTAGCAGTGCGTCCCAACCCCTACCCCAGATTACTTTGATAACATTCCAGCCGGCACCACGAAACATTGCTTCTAGCTCTTGAATAATCTTACCGTTGCCTCGAACCGGGCCATCTAGGCGCTGAAGATTGCAATTAATAACGAAAATAAGGTTGTCTAATTTCTCTCTACCGGCTAACGAAATGGCACCCAAAGATTCCGGTTCGTCGGTTTCACCGTCGCCAATGTAAGTCCAAACCGTGCGCTTGTCAGTTTTAATAATTTGACGATGATGAAGGTACTTCATAAAGCGCGCTTGGTAAATCGCCATGATTGGGCCAAGACCCATCGACACCGTCGGGAATTGCCAAAAATCAGGCATTAACCACGGGTGCGGGTAAGAAGATAGCCCAGGGTGATTTGCCTCTTGACGAAAGTTGAGCATTTGCTCTTCAGTAATTCGACCTTCTAAAAAAGCACGTGCATAAATACCAGGGGCGATATGACCTTGGAAAAAAATTAAATCGGCACCTTGATCGGCATCGTTGCCACGATAGAAATGATTAAAGCCCACTTCGTATAGTGTTGCACTTGATGCAAATGAAGCAATGTGTCCGCCCAATTCGGCGGAAATCTGGTTTGCCTTGACCACCATAATCATCGCATTCCAACGAATAATCGACTTGATTCGGTGCTCAATCTCGTGCTTAACCACCAGTTCGGTTTCTTTCTCGACAGGAATAGAGTTGAGATAGGCAGTATTCACACCCTCGGGTAAATCCATACCCTCGCTGTGTGCCATGTCCATTAATTGGTTAAGGATAAACTTGGCTCTATCCTCGCCCTCAAAGCGCGCAACCGAGCGGAAAGCCTCTAGCCATTCAGTGGTTTCTTGGGGGTCAATATCTTTATCAAACATATAATTCAGTTCAATTAAACCGCGATTAAAATTCAAGTGTTAAAGGTGGGTATTATGCCAAATAAATGGCACGAGTGTTTACTTTAGATAAACCCTTAGGAAAATCAAACTGAGTGCAAATGCACCAAGACCCATCAAAGCCTGCACAATATCATTCGCAGGGAATAACAGCGTTGAAAAATAAGCACCGCAGAACAATGCTAGGAGTGGCATTAAGTACAATTGAAAGGCTCTAAAAAATAACTCAGAAGCTGCAATTTCTAAAGTAATCACATCACCCATCTGAGCGTCTTTTTGCAAAGGTTTTTTAAATTGTGAGAAGCCCGCAAAAAATCCCGAAAGCACGCCCGTACCACAAGCGCTTTTTGACTCGCACGTTTGACAACCCGATTGCCTCTGAGCCTTCAGTATCATCCAGTCTTGTTTTATCTCAATAATTTCAAAGTCTTCTTTCATTCTGTCAAACCATTTTCTACTTGTAGTGGCTAAAAATATATCAAAAAAGGATATAATTTCGTATCCCATTTTATCAAGAAATCACATGAAAATCTCACCCTTAATCTTCAAGGCTTACGATATACGCGGAATTGTTGAAGATGAGCTGACGCCGGAGGTGGTTAAAGCCATTGGTTTAGCGATTGGTAGTGAGTCAATTAACAAAGGCGAGCGCGGTGTGGTAGTGGGTAGAGATGGGCGCCTCAGCGGCATGATGCTAATGGATTCACTGAAGGCTGGACTGATTGAGAGCGGTTGCCACGTTATTGACGTGGGCATGGTGCCAACGCCATTGGTGTATTTTTCTACCTATACCAAAGGGGCCACTTCTGGGGTAATGATTACTGGCTCGCACAATCCGCCAGAATATAACGGCTTTAAAATCATGATTGCCGGCGAAACCCTTTCATCAAATCGCATACAAGACTTATACAACAGGATTATTAATCAAGATTACGCATCGGGTGCTGGTTCGTCAATGTCTGTCAATATTGACGAAGACTACATCAACACCATCACATCTGACATCAAGCTCGACAAAGAGCTTAACATAGTTGTTGATTGCGGCAATGGCGTGGCTGGTAATATTGCACCAAAACTGTTCGAGGCGCTTGGCGTCAAAGTTAGCAAGCTGTTCTGCATGGTCGATGGACGATTTCCGAATCACCACCCCGACCCCTCAAAACTCGAAAATTTACAAGACCTTATCAAAGAAGTGCTAGAAACCGGCGCTGACATGGGCTTTGCATTTGACGGTGATGGCGATAGACTGGGTCTCATTGACAACAAGGGCAATGTTATTTGGGCGGACAGGCAAATGATTCTCTACGCTAGAGATGTCCTAAGTCGTAACGCTGGAGCGAAAATTGTCTTTGACGTTAAATGCTCTTCACTATTACCTAAAGACATTACTGAGCACGGCGGTGAGCCGATTATGTCACGCACCGGACACAGCTTCATTAAAGCAAAACTAAAAGAAACTGGTGCCGCTCTTGGTGGTGAAATGTCAGGTCATATATTCTTTAAAGAGCGTTGGTACGGTTTTGATGACGCACTCTACACCGGCGCAAGATTGTTAGAAATACTCTCAAAAACGGATAAAACTTGTACGGAGGTTTTTGCCGATTTGCCTGACAGTATCAACACTCCCGAGATTAACATTCAATTTGAAAAACAGGGGCAACAATTTGAGGCGATGGAAAAGTTGGCAAAAACAGCCGACTTCCCAGGCGCTAAAATTACCACGATTGATGGGGTTCGAGTGGACTATGATAATGGCTGGGGCCTGGTTCGTCCATCCAATACCACGCCTTGCTTGGTGTTGCGCTTTGAAGCAAACGACCAGAAAATGATTAACAACATTCAGAAAACGTTTAAATCTTGGCTGGAAAACAATAACATCTCTACTGACAACTTCTAGCTCTAAAATTTAAAAAATCAAGTAGTGTCAATATTTGTTTATAATTTCCAAACAAATAGAAGTCATTAAACAATATATTACAACTGATGCAACAATACTCACTCCTTAGTCTAAAGACTTTTATTGCCATTGTAGAGACAGGGAGTTTCAACAAGACAGCAAAACTGCTGGGCGTCAGTGCCGCAGCCGTGAGCCGACGTATCTCATTACTTGAAAACGCACTCGCTACACACTTAATCAATCGCACCACAAGGCGGCTGAGCTTGACAGAGGCTGGTCAGAGTTACTACGATGACGTGAAAGACGTTGTTAACGCACTAAATGATTCAGAATCAAAGTTGAAAGATAAAAAATTAACCATTAAGGGCTCTATACGCATTGCCACACCAATGAGCTTTGGCATTATACGATTAGCGCGCATATTGCCGAAATTTCTTAAGGATCATCCAGAAATTGATATTGACTTACGACTGGAAGATCAGCCGGCCAATCTTTTTCCTGAAAGGATTGATCTTGCAATACGCCTTGGTGAATTGAGGGACTCGTCACTCATTGGCGTACATCTTGGCGAGGTGGAAAGAATTGTGTGTGCCTCACCTGACTACCTAAAGCACAACGGCGAACCATCAAAGATGCCCGACTTAAAAAATCATAATTGCCTACAGTACAGCTTGGGAGTGAAAGGTAAATGGGGATTAAGCGCTACCACAACAGCGCCAAGTCAACTCTACACTAACAGTGGCGCTGCGCTGCGTGAAGCAGCAATTGTGGGGTTGGGAATTATTACAGTACCAGCTTTTATTGTTGAAGATGCCATAAAAAATGGAGAACTAAAAAGGATACTACCTA
>DUCF01000080.1 GCA_012959965.1 Candidatus Thioglobus sp.
ATAACACCTGCCGCCCCAATATCTAATGCTTTTTTAAGCCAGATAGTTTCATCAGCAGGAACACGTATCAAACATGGCGTGGGAGACGCTGCCTGCAACATTGTTTGCGCTTGTTGTGGATTAAAAGCACCATGTTCTGCATCAATAAATAACCAATCGTAGCCAATATTTGCAAGTAACTCACAAATCTCAGGCGATGGCAGGCTTACTAAGGTGCCGGTTAATACTTCATTTGAACGTAGACGTTTAGCAAAATTATTCATGTTTTTCATTAGCTATAACCTTTTACATATAAAAATGTTTAATTTAGTGTTGTGTTGCTCCTTCTGCCCCAAGCCCTGTTTGAGCGCGAACAAATTGATCATCAAAAGCAGCCATTTCTTCTTTTGCTTGCGGACTTTGATCTAAATACGAGATTATTATAATAGTGATAAATGCGATACTCATTGAAAATAGAGCTGGATATTTGTAGGGGAATATCGCTTTGGTGTTTCCTAAAATATCAACCCAAACGATAGGCCCAAATAGGACACATAGTATCGCGGTAAGTAATCCTGCCGCCCCACCAATAAAAGCGCCTCGGGTGGTAAGTCTAGACCAATACATGGAAAAAAAGAGAATAGGAAAATTGACGCTGGCAGCGATAGCAAAAGCAAGACCAACCATATAAGCAACATTTTGTTTTTCAAATGTTATGCCTAGAAGAATAGCCACTATTCCCAGCATAATGGTGCTAATACGTGAAACCATAACCTCTCTCTTTTCTTGGGCTTTGCCATGACAAAAAAGACTAGCATAAAGGTCATGAGAAATAGCCGAAGCACCCGCTAGTGTCAGCCCAGAAACCACTGCTAATATTGTTGCGAATGCTACTGCTGAAATAAAACCCAGGAACACATCACCCCCAACAGCCTTTGATAGGTGAACTGCAGCCATATTATTGCCACCTAAAATATTACCCACTTCATCCAAGAAGGAAGGATTATTTGTTAGCATAACAATTGCACCAAAACCAATCACAAACGTTAGTATATAAAAATAACCAATGAAGCTGGTTGCAAAGAATACGGAGCTACGCGCCTGTTTGGCATCCTTTACTGTGAAAAAACGCATCAAAATATGAGGTAGGCCGGCAGTTCCAAACATTAGCGCAAGCCCCAGTGATATCGCAGATACCGGATCACTAATTAAACCACCAGGCGACATAATAGCTTCTCCCAAACGATGGTTTGAGATTGCTTCTGTGAATAATGCATTAAATGAGAATTCAAATTGATTTAAAACTGCTAGTGCTAAAAAAGTAGCACCGAATAATAATAAAATTGCCTTTATTGTCTGTACCCAGGTAGTTGCTAGCATACCACCGAAAGTGACATAACAAATCATCAATAAACCAACAATAAAAACTGCTACTGAGTAAGGTAAACCAAATAAAATTTGAATTAATTTACCTGCACCAACCATTTGTGCAATTAAATAAAGAATAACAACAGCAAGTGTTCCACATGCGGCTAATGAACGAATAGGCACAGGCTGTAAACGAAATGAAACTGCGTCTGTAAAGGTATATTTACCGAGGTTTCTCAGGCGTTCCGCTAATAAAAATAAAATAACTGGCCAGCCTACTAAAAAACCAATTGAGTAAATTAATCCATCAAAACCACTCGCAAAAACTAAACCAGAAATTCCCAAAAAAGATGCTGCTGACATGTAATCACCGGCAATGGCCAATCCATTTTGTAATTCACTGACCCATGGAATGGACATTTCAAAAGTGTCCTCGAATTTGTCCTCCCACGGAGAAGACGCCACGGAGGTCGTGGTCGAGGTCGGAGCGGGCTCGGGGACGTCGAGGCCGGAGTCGCTGCCGCAACTTGGACTGGACGGGACCCGCTGAAAGGCGTCGTAGCTTTGGCCGAATTTTGTCACTGAGGTGAATTGGTTGGCGGCCTTCAAACTGGCCTTGAATTTAGAGTCGATCACCAATCGCAAATTGAAGCGGG
>DUCF01000081.1 GCA_012959965.1 Candidatus Thioglobus sp.
TGGCAGAAGTCCATTAGAGGAATAAACTAAGATGAAAACACACGCACAAGTTGTCATTGTTGGCGGCGGTTCACTGGGTGTAAACCTTATGTACCACCTTTGCGAAGAAGGCTGGAATGACGTTGTATTGATTGAAAAAGGCGAGCTTACCAGTGGCTCCACTTGGCATGCTGCAGGCCTTTGCCCAAACTTCAACGGCAACCACACACTCTCCAGTATTCACGAATATACAATCAAACTTTACGATGAAATCTTGCCGAAAAAGACAGGTTTGCCTTCGTCATTTCACAAAACAGGATCGCTGCGTGTAGGCTACACCGAGGCTGAGGAGCAATGGTTTAGAAACATCATTAGCCGTGCCAACCACATTGGCTGTGAAATGCACTTTGTTTCAAAAGAAGAGGCCGCCATAATCAACCCGATGATGACTTTTGACAATGCCCGCTGCATTCTCTACACACCCAACGATGGCCACGTCGACCCAACAACGGTTGTTACTCAATTGGCTCAAATAGCCAAAAAAAATGGCGCCGAAGTATCAAGCTTTAATCGCGTTACCGATATCAATATATTGCCTTCTGGTGAATATGAAGTGGTCACCGAATTAGGTAACATTACTGCTCAACACGTCGTTAATGCAGGAGGCTGTTTCTCGCCTCAGGTGGCTGAGATGGTTGGTGCTTACGTGCCACTAGTTAATCTTCAACATCAGTATTTGATTACTGAAAATCACCCAGACATTGCCAAACTCACCAAAGAGCTGCCAGTCACTCGTGATTCAAATGCGGCTTCCTACATTCGCCAAGAAGGCAATGGATTTTTGATTGGGCCCTATGAAACAAGAGGCTCAAAACCTTGGGCACTCAGTGGACTGGATTGGTCATTCGATCGAGAATTGTTTGAAGGCGATTTAGAGCGCTTAATGCCTTGGCTTGAGCGTTGCATGGAAATCGTCCCTGGATTCCAAGAAGTGGGCATTAGCACGGTTATCAATGGCCTAATCACGCATACCCCAGATGACAATCTACTGGTGGGCCCTGTAAGCGGGCTGCGCAACTTCTGGAATTTATGTGGCGCCAGTATTGGCATTGCCCAAGGTGGTATCGGTAAATACTTAGCACAGTGGATGATCCACGGCCAAACCGAGCTTAATATGGCCTCACTGGATTCGAGACGCTTTGACCGATGGGCGGATCAGAAATACTGCACAACCCGAGCAATCGAATCGTACGAAAGAATGTACTCAATGGGTGTTCCCAATGAAAATCGACCGCACGGGCGCCCAATAAGAGTGAGCGCTTTGCATACTGTTTTGGCGCAAAAAGGCGCCGTTCATATCGTCAATACCGGCTTCGAAAAACCCACTTGGTTTGCCACGGGCGACGTCAGAGAAGAAACCCGCACTTGGGCACACAGCGAAGCGCATGACATTGTTGCGCTTGAGTGCAATGCGGTAAAAAACTATTGCGGTATAACGGATATCAGTGGTACAGCGAAATTTAAAATTACCGGAAAAGATGCATTTGAGTTTTTAGACAATCTATCTTGCAACAAACTACCTGCAAAAGACGGTCGCATCGGTTTGACCTTATTTCATGCAGAAAATGGTGGCATCATGGCTGAACAAACGATCAGCCGCATAAGTGAAAATGAGTTTTTATTGATGGGAGCAATCGGCTCACAAGTTAAAGATTATCAGTGGCTAGAATGGCACAGCGATGACTACGATATTACCATTGAAGACCTTACTGAAGATTGGGGAGGGGTACTTTTAACGGGACCAAAGGCCAGAGAAATTCTCGTACAACGTACAAATGAGGACTTAAGCAATAATGGCAATGAGAAGCTAGAGGCAATTATTCAAATGAAAAAACAAGAATGCTGAGCATTTAAATTAAAAAACCTTTGAAAGAATTAAAAAAGGATTCTATATTTGCAACCGCACTCGGAGAATTGGCAGAGTGGTCGAATGCGGCAGTCTTGAAA
>DUCF01000082.1:0-1557 GCA_012959965.1 Candidatus Thioglobus sp.
ACAATTTGTCAGCCAACATAGCATTGCACCAACTACAACGGTTTAACTGAAATCTGCCTGGCAGTGAGTTAAACAAAGTCAGAACAGAAAAATCATAAATTAATTAATGTAAAACACTGTTATATTTATTTTTTTCTTGTTACAAGCTGGGAATTTAATGACATTATGACAATAATACGCAATAGATATCTTGCAGTTGCATCAATGTTTATTCTTAATGGTGCTGTATTTGGCATTTGGGCCTCTCGTATTCCTGCTATTGCAGACAAACACAATCTAAGCCCGACTGCACTTGGGCTATTACTGCTTGTGATGGCTTTAGGTGCTGTTGCTGCATTTGCATTATCTGGTCGAGCTGCTGATCATTATGGCGCGGCAACGGTGACCAAGTATATCGCCATATTAAATTCAGTCATACTTGCCCTCATTGCCTTCGCACCATCAATATGGATGCTGGCAATATCTATGGTTATATTTGGGGCTATCACTGGCGGCATGGATGTTGCAATGAATGCCTGGGCTGCTGAAGTTGAACGCAAAGCTCAGCGACCTTTGATGTCATCTTTCCATGCTATGTGGAGTTTTGGTGCCGGTATCGGTGCCGGCTCCAGTTTCTTATCCGCGACATACTATGTAAACATTTCGACACAGTTTACATCTAGTGCTATTGTTATTCTGATAATTACACTCTTTATCACTGCCATACCCGGCAGATCCAAACAAAACAAAACACACAATAATGCCCCAATATATGTGCTTCCCAAGAGCTCTTTACTTGGCGTTGCCATCATCGCATTTTGTGCATCTCTTAGTGAGGGCGTGATAGCAGATTGGAGTGCAATTTTCCTGATAGCTGTCGCACATGTGAGCGACGGGGATGCGGCACTTGGTTATGCAGTTTTTTCTATTGCTATGATGGCAATGAGATTGATTGGCGGCCAAATTGTACACCAATTTGGCACAACCAAGACAGCCCGTCTTGCAGCATTGGTGGCTATGATTGGATCGTTCATTGCACTCACCTTTACATCGTTTTCATTAATTTTGGTTGGCTTTGGGTTGACAGGTCTTGGCTTGTCTATCATCATGCCGCTAGCCTTTTCCAGAGCGGCAAATGACAAAAATGTATCTCAAGGGGCGGCAATCGCCAGTGTTGCCACACTTGGATATGGTGGTTTTTTGCTAGGCCCGCCATTGATTGGCTTTATCGCCGACATTTCATCCATTAGAACGAGTTTCTTGATTCTTCCAGTACTGGCATTGTTAATTTTTGCTTTCTCAAGATTCCTTTCAGGAAAATAATTATAATTTTTTCTCTAACAACATCGCATCACCATAACTGAAAAAGCGATACCTGTGTTTGATTGCATGACGGTAGATATCAAACATTCTTTCTCGACCGATAAAGGCACTGACCAGCATCAACAGGGAAGATTTAGGCAGGTGAAAATTGGTAATCATTGCGTCAACTAACTGAAATTCAAATCCTGGATAAATAAAAATATCGGTATCACCCTGAGTTGCACCTAATTCTTCGTCCCTCAACGCCATGGACTC
>DUCF01000082.1:1681-1963 GCA_012959965.1 Candidatus Thioglobus sp.
TTGACTGGATGAAAAGTGCCGGCGCCAACATGTAGTGTGACAAATGCATGATCAACCCCTTGCTTTTGTAATTTAGCAAGCAACGCTTCATCAAAATGCAAGCCTGCAGTTGGCGCAGCTACAGCGCCATCATTTTGCGCATAAACCGTCTGATAACGGCTTAGATCTTCCTTTTTATCGCTACGCTCAATATAGGGAGGTAAAGGTACATGACCCACTTCATTAAGACAATCAAGGATCGCCGTTCCCGAAAAGGATAGTGTATAAAGACCGGAAGACTTG
>DUCF01000083.1:0-1849 GCA_012959965.1 Candidatus Thioglobus sp.
CGCTGGAAAAAGGACGCCCCCACTCAATAATTGCGAACGATAGCTCCCTAGATAAATCCTGTAAACGATTCCAAACCTGTGGATTACTGATAGATACTTCATTAATTGTATGAAAAAAGCCCTTATTCATCTCAACCATTTCAACATAGCGGTCAGCAGTGTGGTAAATGAGTTCACCGAAACTAGCTGGCGTATTTTTTGTCATTTCAGCAATGGCCGCTCTACATGTTTCTATGTACTGATCCAGTATGTAATCAAGTAAAGCCTCTTTGCTCTTGAAGCGGAAATAAAAACTTCCTGTAGACGAGCCCGAAAGGGTCACGATATCACTCACTCTAGCGCCTGCATAGCTTTTTTCGGAAAAAATAGTGAGCGCTGCTTCGATTATTTTTCGCTCGGCCTCATGGCCTCGTTGTTGTTTGGGTACTTTTCTTTTATTGCTCATATTAGCTCTTGAACTATTTTATTAAAACAGAACTAGACTTTCAATTCTAGTTAGTTTAGGCTTAAAATAAGAAAAATGTAAAGATAATAAAAATACTTTCGCTAAAAATGGGTTGCGTAAGACAACCCTAATTGCTAGCTAATAAAGATTTTAACTATGACTGAAAATCTATGGAAATTATCGGCAACTAAAACTGCTCGCCAAATCAAAGAGAGCAATATTAGCTGCGAAACGGTAATGATATCACACCTTGAGCGACTTAATCAAACCAGATCTCTTAATGCTGTCACCACTCATTACGACGATGATACCACCAAGGTTGCACGTAAAGAGGATACTATTCTATAGACAAGTAACGATATTGGACCATTACATGGTGTGCCTATTACCATTAAAGAGAATACTGATCAATTGAGTCGAACAACCAGTCATGGTGTGCTGGGCTTTAAAGGCAGATTTTCCGGAGACGACTCTCCATTGGTTATAAGCCTTCTTAGTGCCGGCATCATCACCCTAGGTTGCACCAATTCGCCTGAATTTGCTTGGCGCTTTCATACCGTAAATTAACTTTTTGACGCCAATGCTGACCATGCTACCTTATCGAGCCGGCCAAGATACGGAGTCTGTTGAGGCTATGGAAGAAATGATTAACGCAGCTTTCTGCATGGCGGCGATAAGTGTGCCAACCAATGTACGAGAATTAAATATACCACAAGGTGCACAAGTCATTAGCCCACGTTACGGGGAAGATTATTGCTTTGAAGCCGCACAAGTCTTAGAAGACGCATTTGTCTGCCCGAATGACGAATTACTGGATGCCACACTATAGATTAATTAGAAGAATGTGCAAGATCGCCGAGTGACTACACTAACAACATCAACCCCGAAAGTAGAATTAACACAAGCACTGTTTTGCGAAAAACAGTGTCGTTTATCAACGGGTAGACTTTGACGCCAAGCCAAGAGCCTATAATTAAGGCGGGCAACGCCCATAGCAAATCAACGCCGACTTGCATTGTGATTTTTCCAGCAATAAAGAAAACAGCAATGCCAACGAGGTTTACAATCAAAATATAAGGCTCAAAAGTACCACGTTGGACATTTTTTGGCAAGTTTTGCATACCCACCCATAACGTTGGTAGCAAGCCAGCCAAGCCTGCAAAACCACCCATGAAGCCACCATTAAGCCCAACAACCCCATCCAGCATGGGCTTTTGACTCATTTTCGCTGATGACTTGCTTCGAATGAGCATCCACAGGCCATAGCCAAGCAACAAAAAACCAATAGTTATCTTGAAAATCTCAGGATTAATACGGGTTAACGCCCACATACCAAAAGGGAAGCCAATAACACCAAATAGCGCGAATGGTTTTAATCGAGAATAATCAAGTGTTTTTCGTAGT
>DUCF01000083.1:1990-11274 GCA_012959965.1 Candidatus Thioglobus sp.
CGGTGAGCAAAATAAGAAAATAAATTGACGGGTCGGAAATTGACATAGCTAATTACCTAACAACGGCCCCAAATCAGCTTCGTAGGCAAATATTGCCGGCTGTCCACCGGTGTGAATAAATAGTAAAGTTTTCTGCTGATCAGTTTCACGAGCTCGCTGAATAAAGCCAGCCATGGAGCGTCCGGTGTAGACAGGATCAAGAATCAATCCCTCGTGATGAGCAGCCATTTGCATCGCTTCAAAAACCGCATCATTGAGTTGACCATAGCCAGGCGCCAACTGATCGTCACTAATTTCAACCTCATCATTTCTAACAGGGTTGCCCATCTGCAATAAATTTGCAATGGCTTGGCAGTGATTAACGATGCGTTGATGTTGCAGGTCTTTTGTCCGGCGAACACAAATACCTTTAACGGGGATAAAAGATCCGAGCGCTCGTAACCCGAAGAGGAGCCCCGCATGAGTTGCACCACTGCCGGAACCGACAACGATTTCATCAATGGTTACATTGGATTTGGCCGCCTGAGTCATAATTTCTTGAGCCGCTACAACATAACCCAACGCACCCAGTGGTGGATGCCCAGCACCAAGATGAATGATGTAAGGATTTTTACCTTCAGCCCGTAGTGTTTGTGCAATCTCTTCCAGATTACGGTCCGCACCCTGCTCTTCTTCCCCTTCTGGAAAGGAATGGAGTGTTGCGCCCAGTAATTTGTCCACCAGAACATTGCCGGAACTTCTATACAATAGCGATGGATTATTTACACGCTCTTCTAGTTGAATATGGCACTCCATGCCAGTATTGCGTGCTGCAGCAGCAGCTAAACGCACAAAATTGGATTGAACAGCACCTGTAATTAAAATAGTATCGGCGCCGTTTGTAACCGCCTCTCCCAAATAAAACTCCAGCTGTCGAACTTTATTACCACCAAAAGCAAGCCCCGTACAATCATCACGTTTAATGAGGAGGCGTAATTCGCCCTCATCCTTCGACAATTCACGACTGAGATTTAACATTTCATCAATAGGTGTAGGGCTGTGGCCAAGCGACACACGCGGCAAATTATGCAAGCAACCAATCATCATTTTCTATTAAACCAATATGAAATCAAAAAGCGCAATCTAGGCGCTAGGCGGCCTATTATGCACTATAACCACGAGACTCTCACAATAAAAACTTTCCACGAACAAATACACCATCGCCACGCCCTACTTCATTGCCGTCAGCATCGTAAGCAATTGATTCTGCAATGAATTAGGGGCTTTTGCAGTTAACCACACGACCGACTGAATGAAGTACTTCAGATGAAATAGGGCGAGTGAGGTAGGTTGTAAACGATGCCATAAGAGAGCAAAGCGAGTACGGATCATCACCCACATCGCAAGCAGTAATAACGCTAGCACTAAAAGAATGGCTAAACAACTCGATGTTGACATGGTGCACATCAAGGTGGCACAATTGATTTGGGCTGCCTTTTAGCGGTTATAAGCTTTCAGACATGGGTAAAAACTGGGAAAACAAGGTTTGTCGGAGTAACTAGAGATCGAATCCATCTACCGAACCAAGTTTGGTTTTGTGCAAAAACTTGGGTTCGCGTGGCATTTACTTGCGCCGCTTACATTGTTATAACACAAGGCACCATTAGCAGCTTCTGAACAGCCACTAATGGTGAGAAGAGAAACTAGTTAAGGTTTTTTAACTCCCTTCTTAATACTTTACCAACATTGGTTTTTGGTAGCTCGGCAATAAATTCAACGTGCTTCGGCACCTTATAAGCGGTAAGTTTTTCACGGCAAAATGTAATTAGCTCTTCTGCTGTTAAACTTTGCCCCTCACGAAGCACGGCAAAGACTTTGACAGCTTCTTGAGACTTCTCGCTCTCAACGCCGACACAACCGCATTCCAATACGGCAGGATGTTCAGCGACCACGGCCTCCACTTCATTCGGATAGACATTAAAGCCGGAGACAATAATCATGTCTTTTTTACGATCTACAATAAAGACATGGTCAGTTTCATCAATGGTAGCTATGTCGCCCGTATTAAACCAACCGCTTTCATCGACACCAGAGTCTTCAGTCCTCCAGTAGCCCTGCATCACCTGAGGCCCACGAACACATAATTCTCCAGCCTCACCAATCGGTAACACTTGACCACTATCATCTCTAACCTCCACTTCAGTAAAAAGCGCGACCTTTCCAATACTGCCAGTGAAAGCCGGGGAGTCATATTCCATCGCAGTCACTAGAGGGGATGTTTCAGTTAAACCATAAGCCTGTAACAGAACAGTGCCAGTGACGTCTTTCCACCTTTCTGCAGTCGAAGGCAAAGTTGCCATGCCACCTGACAGCGCACTAATGAAGCGACTGAAATCTAATTTACGAAAATCCTCGTTATTAAGTAGGGCTTCAAACAGGGTGTTAACGCCAGACATAACATGAAACTCATGTTTTTTCAAAGTCCCCACAAAAGTTTTTAAGTCTCTAGGGTTTGTGATTAATACATTTTTTGCACCATGATAAAACAAGGCGAATGTATGCGCTGTTAAAGCGAAAATATGATACAAAGGCAGTGGGCAAATCACGACTACCTGATCATCCTTTGAAGGCTTGGACTTGAACCACTCAGGATTGAAAATATGGTACGCCTGAGCAGCGTTAGCCATTAGATTTCTATGGGTAAGTATAGCCCCCTTGGAAACGCCCGTTGTGCCCCCGGTATATTGTAAGAATGCCATATGCTCAATAGGCAAATCAATATCGGTAAAAACTTCTTTAGTTCCACCTTGCATAACTTTGGCAAAGGCAAGCGTACTGCTTAAGCTAAATTTTGGCACAAGCTTTTTAATTTTTCTTACGACAAGATTAATAATTTTTCCCTTAAAGCCGAGCAGGTCGCCCACAGTAGTTAGAACAACCTTTTCCACACTTGCCAAACTTGCACTTGCACCCCCTGCACCTGCCCCTTCCCAACACAGAAGTATACGAGCCTCTGAATCTTTTAATACGTGCTCTAATTCGCGCTTGGTATAAAGGGGATTAATATTTACAACAGTCATTCCCGCTTTCAGGGCGCCATAAACAATGACAGGGTAGGCCATCATATTTGGCATCATCACTGCCACTTTATCGCCGACATTGGCATGTTGAGCAAACCATGAAGCAAGATGATTCACGCGCTCAGCAAGTTGCCCAAAACTCATTTCAACATCAAAACTCTCAAAAGCAACTAGGTCTTTGTGACGACTACAAGCCGTGTTAAAGAAATCAGCTAAATTGCTATTATTTTGAAATATCTCTGTCTCTTCAATACTCTGTGGCATCTCTTTACTCATACATCCCCTCTGATTGTGTTAAATTATGACCCTTCTTTAAGTTTATTTTCAAACATTGTTTTATAGTGATTGTACACCTCCCCATCCTCTCGATAAGCATAACAAGAGTCGACAAATTTTTCTTTGATATAAGTCAAGTTTTCAAGGGTAAGCTCTCTCTCTTCTAAGGAGTCGTTATGGTTGATACTCTGAAATGAAACATTTGCAGCATAAGCCAGCATATCTGAAATATGGCGACAACCCTTTCCGCCACCAAGTAACTTTACTACTCGTTTATTAAAGCCAGGCTTAACAAACTCTCCTTTTAACAAGTAGCATTTTTCAACAGCTGCAGGGCAAATGGAATAAGGCGATTGATTGATGACAGCTTCAATATCAACAATCTCAAATTTGGAGGTCAAAGTCAGGCGTATTGCCATTTCATGCAATGGTTCGCCTGCAGCAATGTAACCACGATCCTTATTATTAAACGTATAGGATTTTTCATCAGTTAAAAAAACTTCTATATCCCAAAGACCGTCTTCTCTTTTATAGCCGTTACCGATCAGTCTTCTTCTGTGCCTAAGATCTCTTTTAGCGGGTTTACTTAGCATCCTATTCTCCAAATAAAATAAACAAGCCTACACTTTCTTAAAAATTCCGGCAGCACCCATGCCTGTACCAATGCACATAGAAATCATGCCGTATTCAACATCATTTCTTTGCATAGCAGAAACCAAAGTTGCCGTTCTAATGGCGCCCGTTGCGCCTAGTGGGTGACCCAAGGCAATAGCGCCACCTTGTGGGTTAACTTTATCTTTGTCAAGGCCAAGCTCGTTAATGACAGCTAACGCCTGAGCGGCAAAAGCTTCATTCAATTCAATCCAGCCAATATCTTCAATTGACAATCCAGCCTTCGTTAACGCCTTAGGAATAGCTTCAACTGGACCAATACCCATGATTTCAGCAGGAACGCCAGCAACAGCGTAAGCAACAAACTCCGCCTTCGGTGTTAAATTGTATTTCTTAACAGCGGCTTCACTGGCAATCAGCACCGCGCCAGCACCATCTGACATTTGCGAACTTGTCGCTGCAGTGACTGAGCCCTCTTGAGCAAAAACTGTTTTTAGTTTGCCCAATGCCTCAATACTACTACCATCTCTAGGACCTTCGTCTTGTGAGACAACATTTGTCTTTACGCTGTATTCTTTGGTTTCTAATGAGTAGACAGATTCCGTCGTTGTAATCGGCGCAATTTCATCGGCAAATAAACCCTCTTTATTGGCTTTCAGCGCTCTTTTATGACTCTCTAGAGCAAAAGCGTCTTGATCTTCTCGAGATATATTGTATTTATCAGCAACATTTTCAGCAGTCAAGCCCATACCAAAAGCAATCGCAATATTTTCATCTTCAGTTGTAACCTTTGGGTTAACTGACGGCTTAAAGCCCATCATTGGCACAGTACTCATACTCTCTACGCCCGCCGCAATCACTAAATCCGCCGAGCCTGATTTGACCATCTCTGCAGCGTTTGCTACCGCCTGCAGGCCAGAGGCGCAAAAGCGATTCAACGTATAAGCCGGTGTCGTATCTGGCAAGCCCGCAAGAAGTGTTGCAATACGTGCAACATTTAACCCTTGGGGGCCTTCGGGCATGGCACAACCAACAATAACATCGTCGATGTTGTTTTTGACTTCATCGCCATTACTTAGCGCTGAGAAAACACTTTGAATGGAGTGAATCAACAAATCATCGCCCCTGGTTTTCGATAAACTGCCACGCGCCTTGCCAACAGGGGTTCTTTTTGCCTCAATGATATAAGCTTTTGTCATTCTAATCTCCAATTAATTGCGCAGTGGCTTGTTGTTTCTCAACGTAAATTCAATCCTATCCTGGGTTTTTTCCGTAGCCAGAAGTTCTAAAAAAGCAGCACTTTCTAAATCAAGTATTGCCTCAGAATTAACAATAGCATTTTCTTCAACTTCTGAACCGGTCATTACTTTGGCCACTTGTGTGACGCATAGCTTGTCGTGATCTGACATAAAGCCACCACCAAAAAGGTTAGCGACCTGAGCCATTGCGTTAGCATAGCCTGCTTTGCCAACAACTTTAAACGGCGCATCTTGAGGCGACTTGAAGCCAGACTCCAGCATCGCAACTGCCTGTTGCTTAGCAACATAGAGCAGTTCATTTGCATTGGCGATAATAATATCGTCAGCCCTTAAGTAACCCATGTCCTTGGCTTCTAGCGCACTCATCGAGACTTTTGCCATGGCAATTTGCTCAAAGTACTTAGCCAGTAATGGAAAAATATCATCGCCTTCTTTGTTGGTGTAGGCGCGAAGTGCCATTTCCTTGGAACCACAACCTGCGGGCAATACGCCCACGCCGACTTCAACCAAACCAACATATGAATTCATCGACGAAACAACGCGATTACAATGCAGTAGTAATTCACAGCCACCGCCAAGTGCTAAACCATCAACCGCTGCAACAGTCAGAATTTTACCGTGTTTCAAACGCATCATCATTTTCTGTAGTACGCCAATCGTGCTTTTAACGGAAGTTAATTCACCCAATTTTGGCAAATCAGGGTTCATTACTTCAAAAGCTTTTTTCTTCGCTTTAGCTGCTAAGCCTGGCTCTTTTTCAAGCAAACCTAGCTTCACCGCCGAGACAATCTCATATAGGTTGGCACCCGCACAAAAATGCTCTTTCTCTTGTTTGAAGATGAGTGCATGAAAGCCATTTTCTTCTAAATGATCAAGGGCGCCATCAATGCCAGTAATAACTGAAGCACTAAGCACATTCATCTTTGTTTTAAATGAAATGCTGGCAATACCATCGCCAAGGTCAATTAATTTAATACTATCACTTTCAAGCAAAATATCTTGCTCATGTGCTTTTTCACCGGCAAGCACTGGTTTGAATAGTTGTCTTTCATAAACAGGATGTGTTGATCTCGGAACGTATTTATCCAACTTAGGATTAAAAGCGCCTTCATCGCTATAAACCACCGATCGGTTCATTGCCCACTCAGGCAAGTCTGGACTAGCTAGTGTTTTTCCTTGGGCAATATCGCTCAAAAGCATGCCACGGATTGCTTCCCATCCAACCACTTGTGCTTGCTCAAAAATACCACAGCTCCAAGCAAAACCAGATCTTAGTGCCATGTCGACACAGCGCACTGTGTCTGCAATGTGTTCTAACTGAAAACAAGAGTAGTGAAAAACATCTCTGTGAACCGACCATAAAAATTGCGCTTGTGGATCGTCGCATTCCGCCAAAGCCAATAGTGATTTCTCGATACTGCTATTTTCTTTTAATATTTTTTTCACAACCGGGCTGATTGTTTTGTCTGAAAGACGATAGTTGCCAAGTCCGGTATCAAAAACGTAAATATCTTTGCCGCGCTTTTCGTAAATACCTTTCCTGGTTTTACTTCCTAAAGAGCCTTGCTCAATCAGGCCTTCTACCCATCCAGGTAATTTAAATAACTCCAACCAAGGATCGTCTTTAGCATTATCAAAAATATTCTTGACGACATTTTTCATCACGTCAAGTCCAACAACATCCAAGGTTCTGAATGAAGCACTGGCAGGTCGACCGATCCTCTTGCCAGTCAGTGCGTCAACAGTATCGGGTGATAGGTCGAAATCCTCAGCGTGCTTCAAAACTGCCATAAAAGAGAAGACACCAATTCTATTTGCAATAAACGCCGGGTTATCGTTTGCATAAACCACCTCTTTACCCAGTGCAGAAGTTATAAACCCTTCCGCTTTCTGGAGTAACTTTTCGTCACTATAATTTGTTCTAATCAACTCCACCAAAGGTAGGTATCTTGGCGGATTGAAAAAATGCACACCAAAGATGCGACTTCTTAACGCCTCTGGTGCGTGCTCTGCAATGGTATTAATAGACAGACCAGAGGTATTGGTCACCAAAATAGCATCGTCTCTGACAAAAGGTGCAATCTTTGCAAACAACTGTTTCTTAATATCTAGATTTTCAACGATTGATTCCAAAATAAAATCACACTCCGACAACAACTCTAAAGAGTCGTAAGTGGCTGTTTTAATGGAATCAAGAATTGTTGGAAGTGCCAACGGTGTTGGCTTGAGTTTTTTCATTGTCTGCAGAGAGGCGTTAAGCGCCTCCTGGGACATGTCAAACATTGTTACTTCGATGCCCTGGTTAGCAAAATGTGCGGCAATTTGCCCACCCATAGTGCCAGAACCGAGTACAGCTACTTTAGTAAACGCTTTATCAAAATACTGTTTCATAATTACCTTATCTTTAAATATTATTTTTTATTTCAAAGTCATCAACTTTGAGGGACTCTAGTACGGCCTCATGCCACACAAGCCAATTGTCTTTTTCTTCAGAAGTTAATAGTTTGTCAGAAACCAATGTTCCCAGCCAATCTGCTAGTGATTGACTTGGTTGGTATTTATAACCCGCTTTTTTCACTCTTTTCTTAAGTGGTTTTAGTAAACTTGCCGCCTCATAGCCTTTAAATAGAATCTCGAATTGATGTCCAGGGACATCTTTCAAGTCAGTACAAATGCAAGTCGACAAATCACTGGTCAGCCAATCAATATCAGCAATAGACTTTGCTGTGGCAATTATCAGTCTGTCATCAACTTTTGTCGCCGTATTCGAGAAAGGGAATAACAATAACCCTATGGTCTTTTTTACCAGCCAATTAACTGGCAAATTATCTAAATTAGCCCTCATTGCAGAGTCTGCCTCGGCAGCCAACTGCAACAGCGACAAGCGCAAAACTTTACTCACCTTTTCATTGTTTTTAAACCGCTCTTCATAGAGTTTTAAACAAGCACTCATTTCGTACATTGCTGCTATCGCATCGGCAAAACGCCCTGAAACCATTTCTTTGCGCTTCAACGACCCCGTAAGGATAAATAATGAAATATCGCTCATTGCAGCAAACTTAGCAGACAATACTGACAAATTACGATAGTAAGTTTTAGTGGTGGAGTCGCCATACGATTTTGCACACCGCCCACGTGTCCATGAAAATAAAACTGCTCTTGCAAAGTTATGCAAAAAAGAGCTAACATGCTTTGTTAAGGCCTTATCAAAAATAGCAATACCTTTGCCACTCTTATCATAAAGCGCATCCAGTTCGTCGAACATGGTCGCGTGACAGCGAATAAGACCTTGACCAAAAACCATCAAACTTCTGGTGAGAATATTAGCACCCTCAACGGTAATAGCAACCGGTGCCGAAGCATAAACATTGGCAACATAGTTTCTAGGCCCCTGCATCACCGCTCGACCGCCATGAACATCCATCGCATCGATGGCTGATTGCTGCATCAGTAAAGTGTTTCTATACTTAACAATTGCCGAGATAATTGACGGCCTGTAACCCGCATCAAGCGCCCAAGTGGAGAGATTAATATTAGCAGTCGCTCGATAAGCGTTGGTTGCAAGCGTAGCTAGTTTCTCCTGAATGCCCTCTAAGTTAGCAATCGGTAAACCAAATTGTTCTCTTGTTTGTGTATAAGCACTGGTGGTAAGCAACAACGCTTGAGTCGCTGCCGCGCCGGAGACTGGCAAAGAAATACCACGACCTACACTTAAACACTCCATTAACATCCTCCAACCGTGGCCAATCATTTGATCGCCACCAATAAGCCAATCCATTGGAATAAATACATCTTTACCAAATATTGGGCCGTTCTGAAACGGCTCGCCAATAGGTTTGTGTCGGGTGCCAATGCTAACACCTTCGGTGCCGCGAGGAATCAACGCACACGTTATACCAAGATCTTCTTTGCCACAAAGTGGATGTTCTTTTGGCAATAAATTGTCCGGGTCATAAGCCTTAAAAGCAAGTCCAATAACTGTTGATAGATAAGATCGATTTGGCAAATTAACTGCTTGTTCCAGTTGTTGTGGAATTTTTAAACCATCGATTGGATCAAATAAATTAAATCCCGTGTT
>DUCF01000084.1 GCA_012959965.1 Candidatus Thioglobus sp.
CTTCGTTATAAAACAAAAAATGGAAATTTAACATGAAAATAAATACACTCGAAATTTGGCACCGTATTCTTGAAACACAAAAAATGGAGGACTTAAATAATCTGTTGGCAGATGATGCTGTGTTTCACTCACCAGTTATGTACACACCTCAGGTAGGTAAGGCGCTTGTAGCCCAGTATTTGAGTGCGGCCTTTCATCTGTTTAGTCAGTATTCTTTTACTTATGTACGTGAGATAGTTAGCGGCAATGAAGCTCTGCTTGAATTTGAAGCTGAAATTGATGGCCTGTACGTTAACGGTGTTGATGTTATTACTTGGAATGATGAGGGCGAAATTACCGACTTTAAAGTTATGTTACGACCACTTAAGGCTATTCTTCTAGTTCAAAAGAAAATGCGTGTCCAACTTCAAGGCGAGTGATGCTCAGATGCTTTACCTTTTTGATGTCATCATTATTTTTGTATGAAAGGTGCACTTAATAAAGTGTTAACTTTTTGTAATATTGTATCAACTATAGTTTAAATCTGGATGACTATAATATATATCTACCAACTAAATAAAGGTAAATCTTAATGCAAGAATATTTAAATTATCTAAGCCAAAACCCATGCTTAACATTGATTGTAGTTTTTGCATTGATTCTATTGTTATTGGCTAAAACTCAGATAAAGCTTTCATACCTTTGGCTATTGAGCGTGATTTTTATCGTGCCCCTTGCTCTAGAAACCGAACTTCTAAGCCTGCAAATACTAATGGGTATTGTGTTGTTCCTTGGTATTTATATTATTCCTAGCATTAGAACAATTCTGTTCACCAGGCCGCTGTTTGGGTTGATGCGTAAAACGCTGCCACCAATTGGTGAAACCGAAAGGATCGCACTAGAGGCCGGCGATGTTTGGTGGGATGCTGAACTTTTTCAAGGTAATCCTAATTGGAGTGAGTTATCAAACCTTAAGGCGATGGAGCTCACCGAAGAAGAGCAAAGCTTTGTTGATAATGAAGTGAAGGCATTGTGCTCTATGGTTAACTCTTATGAACTCTCCACACTAAATGACTTGCCGAAAGAAGTTTGGCAATATATTGCCGACAACGGTTTTTGGGCGATCAATATTGCTAAAAAATATGGCGGCAAGGGCTTCTCTCATTATGCACACGCGATAATTGTTGGAAAAGTTTCTTCTATTGCCGGGGTTTTGGGTATTTCGGTAATGGTTCCAAACTCACTTGGGCCAGGTGAATTGTTGCAAAAATATGGCACGGATGCACAAAAAGATCAGTACCTGCCTCGCTTATCTGCCGGTAAAGAAATTCCATGCTTTGCTTTAACTTCAACCGTTGCTGGCTCGGATGCTGGCTCGTTGGTTGATAGCGGGGTCGTTTGTTATGGTGAATTTGAAGGTAAGAAAGTCTTGGGAATGAAGCTCAATTGGGAAAAGCGTTACATTACGCTTGCCCCGGTGGCAACTGTTATTGGGTTGGCATTCAAGGCATTCGATCCTGATAATTTGCTAGCCAAAGATCACCCACTTTTTGGGCAAATAGATCTTGGCATTACTTGTGCATTGATTCCACGAAACACTGCAGGTGTCAGCATTGGTACGCGCCACAAACCTATTGGCGAGCCGTTTCAGAATGGCCCAATATTTGGTAAGAATGTCTTTATCCCAATGGACTGGATTATTGGCGGTGATCAAATGATTGGCCACGGCTGGAGAATGCTAATGGAGTGCCTGAGTGTAGGTCGTGGCATTTCCTTGCCGGTTTCCGGTGCCGCGGCGACTCAAGCGATGTTGCTTACCACCAGTGCTTATACACAAACAAGAGAACAATTTGGTTTGCCGATTGCCAACTTAGAGGGCATTCAGGAGAAACTAGCTACGCTTGCAACCAACGCTTATCGAGCGACTGCC
>DUCF01000085.1 GCA_012959965.1 Candidatus Thioglobus sp.
TGAGATATGGAGACAAAAATAATGTTTGGTAAAAGCACAACATAACAAGACCACAAAGCAAGCTACAACCGAAATCCCATCTCAAGTGTGAGGGAGGGCATAACAATAGTAACAGAGGTGTTGGTGAGCCTCCCTCTGGTGGCAATCAGGAATAAATATTAGCAGAAAGAGGTTGTGCTAATTTACCAGTTCACCATTCTCATAGTGTTCCACTTTTTCTATCGTGCCATCTTCATGCCACCAAGTCCACTTGCCATCAAGCTTGCTGTCTTTGAGATTTCCCTCTGCCCCTAACTGACTACGCTCCTATGCTAGTTGCTTAGGGGTGAAACAAAGTGTTGGTTGGTCGATTTTCTTTACAAATACCGATAGCGATTGCAAATAGGGCTTGAAATTTCCCACTTGCCTGAAACGCCTTGATTGATTCGTACATAGCTACCTGGCTGAATTGACACGCATTCGCCAAATTGGGATCTGATGACAGCTTCACCTTGCTGGACAATGAAGACAACGTCTTGATCGTAATCATATTCGAAATGATCGGTTGGGCCGCTTTCCCAGAGGCTCCATTGCTGGGCGTCGATAATTTCTTGCTCAGTGGCTTCTCTTTGGCTAATTTTTTGGCTCATGTTGTCTCTTCTATTGATTAAATATTAGGCGAAAGGTAATATTTGGGATTTTGTAGTTTTTGTTTTTAATATCATATCACTGGCCTTCTCTGCAATCATTATGGTTGCTGCATTTATGTTTGCGCTGGGCAGTGATGGCATAATTGACGCATCAACTATGCGTAATTTACTCAAACCTATTACTTTTAGTTCTGGACTTACGACAGAGTTTGAGTCGCTTTCAGGGCCAATTTTGCACGTGCCGCAAGGATGATAGGCACTACTTGAATCTTTGCGAATAAAGGCATCTAGCGCCTTATCATCGTTCATGTCAATCGCTGGCGTGTCCTCCCGATAATGAAATTTTTCAAAAGCCTTTTGGGATAAAAGCTTATGACCTAGACGCATGGCTTTTCGCATAACCCGCCAGTCCTGCTCAGTAGACATATAATTTGGGTCAATCATTAGTGGGTCCTCAATGTTAGCGCTTTGTAATCGGACATTGCCCCTGCTGGTTGGTCGCATGGGTCCAACCCCAAGGCGATAGCCGTAAGTAGTCGGTTGAGGTATCCAGTTTTTATCAAAAAAGAGTGGAAAGAAATGAAACTGTATATCGGCATGGCTGATTGAATCGTCGCTTTTTAAAAAGGCACCGACATGACATTGATTGACAGATGCTACGCCTTTTTTAAAGCCAAACCATTGCAAGCCCGCCATCAACATTCGGTGGGGTTGCAATTCCTTGTTAAGGGAAACAGGCTCTTTGGTTTCGATTTGAATATGACATTCCAAATGATCTTGTAGGTTTTCACCAACGGCAGTAAGATCAACTAGAGGTTCGATACCTTGCTCTTGCAGGTGAGCTTTAGGTCCAATACCCGAAAGCATCAGTAATTGCGGCGAGCCAAACACACCAGCGCTGAGTATCACTTCTTTAGTAGCAAAAAAATGGATGATTTGGCCTTTGTGCTTGACAACAAGCCCTTCAGCTGTAGAGTCTTTTATTAGTATTTTTTCAGTCTGAGCATTCAGAAGAGTGGTTAGATTTGAATTATCACTCTGGCTGTGAAGATAGCCAAAAGAAGTGCTGTTTCGTATCCCGTTATCAACACTCATTTCAAAACGAGATACACCTTCTTGCTGATAGCCATTAACATCGTCGCTGTGTTTAAAACCCGCCTCAATGCCTGCCTCTATAAAAGCCGCATTTAAAGGACTTAAGTTTTCATGCCGTTGCGCTTTAATCGGGCCCGTTTTGCCACGGTAGCCATCGTTTATTTCGCTCGATTCAATTTTTTT
>DUCF01000086.1 GCA_012959965.1 Candidatus Thioglobus sp.
AATTAAACTCATGATTCAACCGGTGAATTGCTTATGACTCAGTTAGACCCAACAAATTTAATGACAAAGGTGGTGCAGAATCTCACTTCCGCTTTTGAGTTGTTGTGTCATTCAAAACTACAGGCACACCACAATCATGATATTTGGGATATTAGGCGTCACTGGGTGCAATGTCGCCACGAGATAGGTACTAGCCCGCATATTTCATGAACCAAGAATTTTTGATGCTTGCTAACTACTTTTTAGTCATGATGGTTGTTTTTCTTGGAATTATTCATTTAACAATCAATTTGGCTGATTTTGTGTACAGCTCCCCCAACCCCCAACTTCTGCAAGCGCTGGGGACGGCGCGCTTTTTATTAGGTTGGTACAAGTTTTTGAACTGCATTGATAAACAGATTCTGCCTCAGGTAATGGCTGCTCATTAAAACTCTAACTCTTCGCGTGTTTCTAATAATGACAGCCCCAATTTTAAATAACTTATTGCGTACAGTCCCTGCATAGGCGTTGGCAATATCAGAGCTTTTGAGTGCTATGTCCTGTAACGCTTGGATAAGGATATAAGCGAAACTTGAGAACAACAATCTGATTTGATTGGATATGAACAAATGGCAGCTGGTACGATCAGAGAATAAATCTAACTTCTGCTGTTTGATTTTGTTTTCCATATCACCACGACAGCAATACAGATCTTCATACAATCGGCGGGAGTATCCTTTGATGTTAGTCGTTACAAAGCGCACCGACTCACCAAAATGGTTATACTCAATTCTCGCCACCATCACTCTTTTAACCTTCCATTTTTTAGCTGCATATTCAAAACGGACAAAACGCCGTTGTGGTTCTCCGGTTTTCTCAAAGTCCAGCTTAGCCTGGGCAACATCTTTTTTAACGGGCACCATCAATCGATTGTTTTTGGGCATTCCTGTCATAAACTCAACACCCTTGCGCTCGCACCAAAGAAGCATTTTGTCGCGACAAAACCCGCCATCACCACGAAAGACAATATTGATATCAGGCCAAGCCTTGCGAAAGCGCTTGACCAATAAGGCGAGGATACCCCAGGAATGTTTTGCACCATCAATATTGCTTTGGCGCAAATAACTCACCAAGAGATCATCGCCACAAAATACGTATAGTGGCATAAAGCAATGACAATCATAGTATCCATTAAAGCGCTTGCCCTCTTGGTTGCCGTGAATAGGGTCATCCGTCGCGTCAAAATCAAGGATGATTTCTTTGGGTGGATTGGGGTTTTTCTTTTGAATGAATAATTCGACCATTAACTTCGATGCTGCCACGCAAGCTTGATGATCAAAGCTGTTTTCCATTCGGCTCAGTGTTGGCGCGGATGCTAGGGCTTGATCTCTATCAACAGCAGTTTGAAATGCCACATCATAACGTAGGTGTTCGTGGTCATTGACATCTTCTTCGCCACAGGCAATTGCATAAATTCTTTGGCGCACCATAGACAACATGCTGTGTTCCACCTTGGATTGATCGCGCCCGTCAGGTAGAAACCTCGCTAACTGTTCTGTAACCCCCAGTTTACGGTCAACTTCTCTAAGTAGTAAAACCCCAGCATATGAGGTGATTGAACCCCCTGAAAAACTGGCCTCAATTGCCTTGCGTCCGAGAGGAGATAATCTGAAAGATTTCGAAGTACAATCTGTCATGTGGGCCTTGTGCTTTATATTGATGTAAGGCCTTGTATTTTAACACATATATCCAAATACCTCTCTATGTTCATGAAATATTCGGGTTAGAGATGCTGTCAATAATAACCAGAAATTTTATATATATATTATCCATGGTTTAATGTCTTCCATTTCGCAAGCGCTAAAGATCGTGCATTCTTGATTTAATCTGGCATAGCTGTTGGTAA
>DUCF01000087.1 GCA_012959965.1 Candidatus Thioglobus sp.
TAGGGGAGAGAATAACGGGGTGTCCGAAAAATCAAAGTGCATCGTTCCCGGCAAGTACAAAGTTGTTTGCATGGTACTGTTGTCTAAAAGAGTGTTGAGTTTTTGGTAATTAAGCGGATCTGGCCAAGACTCGCGACCGATGTAGAAAAACGGCTTCTGCAGGCCTTTGTCAATAACTGCTGGCAATATTGGCAATATCCAGCCGTCTAGCGCGACCACAGCATCAATGCGCTTATCTTCTCCGGCAGCAACAATACCAGTAGCGCCGCCGTAAGAATGGCCAAATATACCAATGCGCTCTAAATCGATAGCAGACCAAATAGCTTCACCTGCGTCTTGTTTGCCTTCTATTGTGTCGAGCATAAAGCGAATGTCAGCAACACGAGTGCTAAGTTGTGGATTACGTAACGCCCAAAACTCCTCTTCTGTTAACTCACCTTCATAGCCCGAGCGAAAATCGGCAATGCTGCCGTCTTCAAAAAATGTCAGACTGGCATCGTAGGCGTGGTCAGCAGACACCACTATGTATCCACGACTCGCTAAAGCTTCAAATTGTGCGGTATTTTGGAAGCGAAAGCCATAAATCCCGTGAGAGAATATTACAAGCGGCGCTTGTTTAATATCTTGATTCAGTTTTGCGTTAAGTATCGAATGTGTATCTATTTCCCTTAAGTGGTTAAACAAAAGCTGAGGCAGTTCTAAGATGTCACTTAAAGCAGGCAGCCATCTGTCTGGGTATGGCAAGTAGGGGAGGGGTGTTTCGTTCGATGACTCACTTGGGTACCAAATTTGTACAGCAATACGGCGCTTATCATTAATTTCGTCAGTAAACCACTCGTCCCTTGTAGTGTCCGTCCACTCAAATATTTGAGTACCAATAGAGTAAGATCCTAAAGGCTCTGGTAAGTCTGAAAGAGGAATTAGCTTGGGCATAATAAAGCGATGACCCAGAGTAAATACAACAACAACCAAAAGGACGAAAGCCAATATAGATAGGCTAATTTTTTTTATCATGGGGTGTTTTTTTTAGGGATGAGATACCAAGTTGTATAATTATAGTTGTTAGCATTTGTAGTCGGGCTCTTCTTTATCAAGGATGGCCATTAATTGATTAAAGTGGTGGTTTGCAAAGCTGCCATAATTTTCCCATTGTTGGGCGGTCTTCTCAGCAACTTCGTGACTAGCAACACGCAATTTTTTACCCGTCTGGTATGCGCCTATTAGGGTTTCGCAGGCGCGCTCAAAATAATACAAATCATCGAAGGCTTGAGCGACACTCGGCGCTGTGACCACAACACCATGGTTCCCCAATAGTAATATTTTATTACTGCCAAGTTTGGCACTGAGGCGCTCTGCCTCATTAGCTAAACCCATACCGTCATAACCAACATCAATAGAAACTCTGTTATAAAATCGCATTGTGTTTTGGTCGATCGGTGGCATGACACTATTTTCCAAGCAAGCTAAAATTGTGGCGTACTTAGAGTGTACATGGAGCACACATTTTGCTTGGGCGTTGTTTCGATGAATGGCGCTATGAATTGCCCATGCTGTTGGGTCAGGTGCATTCTTGCTTGACATTGTGGTGTTGTCATTTGAGTCTAATAACAGTAGCTCACTTGCTTTGATTTGTGAGAAGTGCCTGCCGTTTGGGTTCACCAAGAATTGCGAGCCGTCATCAGAAACCACTAAGCTAAAGTGATTGGCAATCGATTCGTGCATTTTGAGTCGAGCCGTCCAGCGAAATGCAGCAGCAAGCTCATTTCTTTCTTTTGTGTAATTGTTGTTTATGTTCATAATACATTATAACTCCAGTTCAAAAAATAGCGGAAAGTGGTCCGATGATAAATTATTTTGGTCGCTGTTTGCACGTATAACGC
>DUCF01000088.1 GCA_012959965.1 Candidatus Thioglobus sp.
CGAGAATCAACTTATCGTCCATTAACTGTTCTATATGGATATTAGGCTGGTGAATTGGACGATAAAGAATGGCCATATCAATATGACCGTCTCGAAGTTGAGCCATCAAGGGGTCCGAATAATCACTGATTACTCTTGTTGCAATACTGGGTTCTGTTTTCCACATGATGTCTAGCCATTTGGTGGCAATATAATCCCAGTGATTCATTTGAATGCCAAAACTAAAAACACCGGTCATATCGTCTGGTAAGGCAATTTCTTGACGCGCTCTTTCCCATGCTTGAACAGCGGCAACGGCGTGCTTATGAAAAAGTCTGCCAGCGGTTGTTAGCTCACAACCGTTACGTTTTCTGATAATAAGTGCTTGGTTGAGTTGCTCTTCTAGCGCCTTGATTCTAGCACTGACAGTGGATTGAGTAACGTGTAATTTTTCGGCTGACGCTTGAAAGCTGCCAGATGAACTGACCTCTAAAAAAGTCCTCATATGCTCAATATTCATTTAGCCTCCCTCATAAACCAAGTTATTCATTGAATATCCTGATTATACAAAGCCTATGGGGTTGGTATATCGCTATTTTCGATAAGTGTTATAGTTTTTTATTGCAGTTCTTTTTGCCTCAAGGGGGTATATTTATCTCTTTTTAGTGTTTATAAAATAGCAAATAGTATGAGTCTTGAACAAGAGCAAGAAAAAGTTAAGATTGACTTGGCAGCAATGTTTCGCCTAACCGCAATGAATGGTTGGGACGACACTATCTGGAATCACATTACTGCAAGAGTGCCGGGCTCGGCACACCATTTTTACATGCATCGTTTTGGCCTAACTTACGAAGAAGTTTGTGCTTCAAATTTAATCAAGGTTGATGAAGAGGGTAATGTTCTAGAAGGTCCGAGCGATGTCAATACAGCCGGTTTTATTATTCACAGCGCCATTCACCTCAATCACCCGAACAACAAATTTGTGTTTCATGCACACCCTGCGAGTGCAATTGCAGCCACAGCTTTTAAAGAAATTCCATTTTTAGTGCAGGATTCTGCGATGCTTTATGGGAAAGTCGGTTATCACGATTGGGAGGGTTTGTCGGTCGACCCAGATGAGCGCTTACGTATCGCTGATAATTTGGGCGACAATAGCTGTTTGGTGATGCGTAATCACGGCTTTTTGACGGTTGGCGATACTGCGGGTCAGTGCTTTATGCATATGTATTATTTGATTCGCCTTTGTGAAGTGGCCCTTAGTGCCAAAGCCTCAAATTTGGAGATTGACAGCGGACCAGAACATCTTTGGCCAATTGCATCTAAGCAGTACGAGGCGTTTTCACCGGGTGTGTATGAGTGGCCGGGATTACTACGCCGTTGTGACCGATTAGATCCTTCATACAAACATTAATAATGTCCGTTATTTCAGCACCTTCCGCCTTTAGTGCTAACGAGATTAGACTGGAGGATTTTCTAGATTTAGAGCGATTTCCTATTCACGATTTAACCAGTGACAAAAGAGCTGCGCTTGTTGCGCAGTGTCATCAAAATCTTGAAAAGTGCGGTTGTGCCCATGTGCCGAATTTTATTATCCCCACTGCCATTAAAAAAATGAAGGAAGAGGCTTTTCGAATTATGGATGGGGCGAGGAGGGCGCATGCATGGGTGAATCCTTACCTTACCAAAGAAGACACCAGCTTGCCGAGCGATCATCCCAAGCGTTTTTTTGAAGAAAGAACTTCGTCCTTTATTAATTCCGATTTATTAGAGGCGGACTCGATTTTAAGAATGATTTACGACAGTGATGTGATGGTGCATTTTGTTTCTGATTGTCTGAATGTTGGACCTATTTATCGTTGGGCGGAGCCATTAGGGCGCAATCCGTATAGTGTAATGAAGGGCGGTGATTACTTTCCATGGCATTTTGACGGCAATGACTTTACCGTGAGCATTCTTGTCAGCGAGGCTGAAGAAGGCGGTGATTTTGAGTACGCGCCCGATATTCGTTCTGCCAATAATGAGTGTTTTGACGATGTTGGTGCGGTCTTGCATGGTGCTCGAGAAAAGGTCCGGGTGCTGAGTTTACAAACGGGTGATTTGCAAATATTTAAAGGCCGTTATTCGATGCACAGAGTCACGGTGACTCAAGGCTCGTCGCCACGAATTATTGCCCTACCAACCTATGTTACCAACCCGTATTTGGTTAATAGGCCGCACCACGCTGAAGCATTTTATGGGCGTTCAATGGATATTCACCACGAGCGTAATTTAGAGCGCGTTGACAACTTAACCGATTAAGGAAAGATAAAATGAATATTGGATTTATCGGTCTTGGCAATATGGGTGCTGGAATGGCGCTCAATCTGCTTAGGCATTGCCAAGAGTCTGGCGACACACTCATTGTTTTTGATATTAATGAAGCAGTATTGGTGGATTTGATTGCCAAAGGCGCGGTTAATGGGCAGAGTGTTGCCAAGTTGTGCAGCCAGTGCGAGGTATTGTTTACCTCGCTACCAAGTTCCAAAGAGGTCAACCTTCTGGCTTTTGGTGATGACGGTATTCTTGCCATGCTTAAGGAGGGTGCGACCTGGTTTGAAACCAGCACCAATGAGTTATCAGAATGGCAAAAAGTTAAAAACGAAGCGCCGATCCATCTAACCTTGGTCGATGCGCCAGTCAGTGGTGGTGCCGAGGGCGCCTTGGCAGGTACACTGGCGATCTTTCTCGGCATTGATGAAGGTGTGCTCAACCGGTTTGAGTCTTTATTGAGAAGCTTCGCTGCAAGGGTGGAGCGTATGGGTCCTTCTGGCGCCGGTTACGTCACTAAATTAGCGCAGCTGCATCTTAACTATTTGGTTGCCCAGGGTATTGGCGAAACACTGATGTTGGGCGCTAAAGCCAATTTAGATCTGGGTGTGTTACACTCTGTCTTAATGAGTAGTTGCGCAAGAAGCTATGTTGTCGAAAGTTACATTCCAAAAGTTCTGGATGGTAGCTACGATACATCGTTTGCACTTGGTCTTGCGGAAAAAGACATGCGCTTAATTACCGAATTGGGCCAACATCTTGAGGTGAAAATGCCACTTGGTGACAAGGTCTATAGTACTTACCAAGCTGCAATGAAGGCCTATGGAGAAAACGCTCCACATCTTAGTATTGTTCGTTTAATGGAAGAGCAGCATGATCAAATTTTGCGCAGTTAGGGCGTACTGAAATTATGGCATTACTTGTTAGCCTTACCGATACAGACATTGCGCCGTGGTTAAAAGTATTTCAAACGGAATTGAGTGGTATGGATATCCGAATTTACCCTGATGTGGGTGATCCATGCGACATTGAGTATGTTGCTGCCTGGCAACACCCTTTTTCTGAGTATAAAAAATACCCAAATTTAAAAGCTATCTTGTCACTCGGCGCAGGTGTGGATCACATCACCAAAGATCCAGAACTACCCAGTGGCATCCCTATCGTGCGAATGGCGGACAATGCTTTGACACGAGATATGTGCTTGTATGCACTTCATTGGGTGCTGCATTTTCACAGTGATTACTATCGCTATGCTCAACAACAATCGAATAAGCAATGGCTGCCACAAGACTTTGTCTCACCAAGAGATCGTACGATTGGTGTTATGGGCCTGGGTAATATTGGCAAACAAATCGCCGAGTCGCTGGCCACTCAAGGGTTTAATGTTGTTGGCTGGGGCGCAAGCGAAAAACAAACAACTGGCTTGATTGAATACTTCCACGGGAAAGAGCAAATGAATGCTTTTTTAAATAAGGCTGAAATTTTGATTAATGTATTGCCACTCACCGATGCAACCAGAAATAGAGTAACAGAAAGTGAATTACGTCAACTGCCGCAAGGTTCCTTTGTCATCAATATGGGCAGAGGTTGTATTGTGAATGAGAGCGATCTACTGTCTTTGCTTAATAGTGGTCATATTGCTGCGGCCGTTCTGGACGTATTTGACATCGAACCTTTGCCCGATGATAACCCGCTTTGGTCGCATCCAAGCGTTACCATTACCCCGCATATTGCCGGTCAAAGCGATGGTGAAACAGCGGCAATGTTCATGGTTGATAATATTCGCAGAATAGAGCACGGTGAAGCGCCATTTCCGCTTTACGACCCCGTTCTGGGCTATTAACGAATAAAAACGAATAAGTAATAAAATGACAAAACTATTACCAAGCCCTCAGATTTCTGAAAGCAGGTGGAAGAAAATGTGTGACTATCGTCTGGCAAGATTGCGTCAGATTATGTCGGATAAAAACGTTGATTTATGCATACTGGCAAATCCAATCAGTTTGCGATACGCTATTGATTTCAATGAATACCAAGTCTTTCAAGCGCACATCCCCACCTGTTATTTGTTTGTGCCATTGGAGGGGCCACTTGTCATGCATGGCGCGACCAGCCAAGAGTTTCCTAATGTTGCAAGCTATCAGCGCCCTCGCTTTGTTAGTCCTTTTGATGGCGGTTTTGATTTAAATGACAAAACACGTCTTTTTGCCGATGACGTTAAATCGCTTTTTGGGGGCGATCACCTCAAATCTGCCCCCGCCAGAATTGCGCTTGAACGATTTACGCCGCTTGCAACTCAAGCGCTAGAAGCTCTTGGCTTTGAGGTGGTTGATGCCGATTGTATTGTTGAACAGGCCAAAGTCATTAAGTCTGATACAGAGATTGAGTGCATTAAACACTCGATTGCAGTGACAGAGTACGGCATGAAGCTAATGCAAGAAAACACTAAAGCCGGCATGACGGAGCGCCAACTCTGGTCAATTCTTCATCAAGTGAATGTCGCCAATAATGGCTGCTGGATGGAGGGTCATATGCTCTCATCCGGGCCCCGTACTAACCCTTGGCTGCAAGAGGCAACGGAACGTGTTATCGAACAAGGAGACATGATTGCTTTTGATACCGACCTCATCGGCCCAAGAGGCTATATGGCAGATATTTCCAGATCCTGGATATGCGGTGGTGGTGTCGGTACACAAGCACAAAGAGACGCTTATCAGCATGCTTTTGATGAGGTGCAGTTCAATATAGACATTATCAAGCCGGGTATGGGTTTTGCCGAATTGGCCGAACATGCCTTTAAGCGTAAGAAAATATATCAACACAATCACTACGTTTGCGTTTATCACGGTGCAGGCCTTTCGGATGAATATCCCAAAATATACTACCAAGACGATTGGGCTAGAGATGGTTATGACGGCATTGTAGAGCCTAATACGGTTTTATGTGTGGAAAGCTACTCAGGTGCAAAAAATGGCATTGTTGGTGTCAAGCTTGAGCAAATGGTTCTGGTGAATGAAACTGGCATCGAGGTGTTAACGCATTACCCATTCGAAGATAATTTAATTCAATAGTAAGTGAACTAAACTAAAAATACCTCCTACTTTAATTCAATACAGTCTATAATTTATATAGATTGAATATAACTAAACACGTCTGCGGTTTATTTTATCAGTTAATACTGGGTAAATAAGCGTAGCTATAGGCATATTATCACGATATTGAAGAGTAATTAAATGGGTCTTGCGATGACAGAAACTATAAATGAATTCACTACAGCGTTTTATCAAATGCATATTGATGCTGGCGCGAAAATGGTGCCTTTTGCGGGCTATGACATGCCTGTTAGTTATCCGTTGGGTGTAAAAAAAGAACATTTACATACACGCGAGAAGGTCGGCCTTTTTGATGTCTCACATATGGGGCAAGTCAAGCTAATTGGTGAAAATGCAAAAAAAGCATTAGAGTCTTTAGTGCCAGTCGATATTATTGATTTGCCATTAATGAAGCAACGCTACGCGCTATTTACCAACGACAAGGGCGGCGTTCTTGATGATCTTATGGTAACAAATATTGGCAATGACAGCTTGTTGTTGGTGGTCAATGCTGGCTGCAAACAGGCGGATTTTGCTCATTTGCAGAATACTATTGGCAATGAGTGTGAAGTGAAAGTGTTGGAGGATTACGCACTACTAGCTTTGCAAGGGCCACAGGCTGGCGAAGTGTTGGCGGCGTTGGCGCCAGAATCCCGTGAAATGACTTTTATGACGGCTAAAGTTTTAATGATTGATGGTATTGATTGCTTCGCCACGCGATCGGGCTACAGCGGCGAAGACGGTTTTGAGATTTCTGTTCACAACGACCAAGCGCAACAACTAGCCAAATGTCTTTTGGCGCATGAGGCTGTTGAGTGGATTGGTCTTGGTGCTAGAGATTCTCTGCGTTTAGAAGCGGGCTTGTCTCTTTACGGCCACGAATTGGATACAGAACACAGCCCGGTGGAATCTTCGCTTGTTTGGGCCTTGTCAAAAGTGAGAAGATCTGACGGCTCTCGTGCCGGCGGATATCCCGGTGCGATGACTGTCATGAATCATATTGATGCCGGTGTGGCGCAAAAAATTGTCGGTCTTCAGCCAGAGGGCAGAGCGCCTGTACGTGATGGCGTGGAGATCGTTGATGACGATGATAATGTTGTTGGCAAAGTCACTAGTGGTGGCTTCGGACCGACAACTGGCAAGCCCATTGTTATCGCCAGAATTGAATCTGCGGCGAGTGATGGCACAAAAAAACTCTTCGCTATTGTGCGTGAGAAAAAACTTGCAGTTGAAGTGGTCAAACTGCCATTTGTAAAAACCAATTATTACCGTGGCTAAGTGCCATACAAGGAGATGTTATGACAATTAAATATTCAGAAGATCATGAGTGGATCGAACTAACGGAAGACGGATTAGTGACAGTTGGTATTACGGAGTTTGCTCAAGAGCAACTCGGTGATCTGGTTTTTATCGAGCTACCCGATGTCAGCGATGAAGTCAGCCAAGGCGACAATATCTGTGTCATTGAGTCTGTTAAAGCGGCCTCCGACTTGATTGCGCCTGTTTCTGGTGAGATTGTGTCGGTTAACGATCGTCTTAATGATGAGCCGGAACTGGCTTCTGAGGATCCATTGGTGGAGGGTTGGTTTGTCAAAATAAAACTTTCCGATATTTCTGAGTTTGACGCCCTAATGGACGAGGCGGCTTACCAAGAATTTATAGAAGAATAAAGAGAGAAAAAAATGAGTGAAAAGATTGAAGCCCTATTAAATAACGACGTTTTTGCCGATAGACATATTGGCTCTTCAGCTGCCCAAAAGCAACAGATGCTTGATTATTTGGGTGTTGATGACATGGAGGGCTTATTAGAGCAAGTTGTTCCTAGCAATATTCGCCGGAAATCGGAAATGAATATTGACGAAGGACTTTCAGAACTTGCAGCACTCAAAAAATTGAGAAATTTGGCGAGAGAAAACAAACGCCTTAAATCTTTTATCGGTCAAGGCTATTACAACACCATCACGCCGCCGGTTATTCAGCGCAATATTTTGGAAAATCCTGCGTGGTATACGGCTTACACGCCTTATCAGGCTGAAATTTCTCAAGGCCGTATGGAGGCAATGATCAATTTTCAGACGATGGTTGCAGACCTTACTGGTTTACCACTTGCCAACGCCTCGATGCTGGACGAGGCGACAGCCTGTGCCGAGGCAATGAGCTTCTGCAAAAGAGTGAGCAAATCTAAAAGCAACACATTTTTTGTTGCCAATGATTGCCACCCAAGAAATATTGAGCTGGTTCAAACCAGAGCCAAGCCACTGAACATTGAAATTGTCATTGGAAATCCATTAAGCGACCTCGAGGGGCTGGATGTATTTGGTGTTTTGCTGCAGTATCCGAATACCTATGGTGGCTATAGTGATTATTCAGACATCATTGAAACCGCTCACAACAATAAAGCACTGGTTGCAGTGAGTGCCGATTTATTGGCCTTAACGCTATTAAAGCCGCCAGGGGAAATGGGTGCTGATATCGCTATTGGTAACACTCAAAGATTTGGCGTACCGTTGGGTTATGGTGGTCCACATGCGGCTTACATGTCCACTCGAGACGAGTATAAGAGGGCTTTGCCAGGCCGCATCATTGGTCTATCTATTGATAGCAATGGCAATCCAGCTTATCGCTTGGCCTTGCAAACACGCGAGCAACACATTCGTCGTGAAAAAGCGACGAGTAATATTTGTACTGCACAAGCACTACTAGCTATTATGGCAGGAATGTATGCCGTTTATAACGGTGCTGACGGTCTAATTAAAGTGGCAAAAAGAGTGTTTCGCTATACGGCCGTATTTGCAGACGGCATTAAGCAGCTGGGCCTTGAGGTATCTAACGAGACATTTTTCGACACCATTGCTATTCGTGTCGACGATTCGAGCGAGATCATTAAGCGAGCCGAAGCTGCTGGTTACAACATTAACCTTGTTTCAGCCACTATGGTGTCAGTAGCGTTTGACGAGCTATCCACGCCTGAAGATATTGAGGCTCTATGGGGCGTCTTTAGTGAAAATTCTGCCCTTAGTGCGCAGAGCGTTTTTGAGAAAAATACCAGTGAAATCAGCAAAGCATTGGGGAGAACGTCCCGATTCTTAACAAATGCCGTTTTCTCGTCTCATCATTCTGAGACACAAATGATGCGCTATTTGCGTCATTTAGCGGATAAAGATTTGGCGCTTGATCGTACGATGATTCCGTTGGGCTCGTGCACAATGAAACTCAATGCAGCCGCTGAATTAATTCCAATTTCTTGGCCGGAATTCTCCCAGATTCACCCTTATGTGCCTCTGGATCAAGTTCCGGGGTATCATAAAATGATTGACGAGTTGGAGCGGATGTTGTGTGAAGCAACGGGCTACGATGCTATTTCATTGCAACCGAACTCTGGCGCTCAAGGTGAGTATGCAGGCCTTTTGGCTATCAGCGCTTACCACCATTCTCGTGGCGATGATCGGCGCAATATTTGCCTCATTCCAGCTTCTGCACACGGCACTAACCCAGCTTCAGCGCAAATGGCGGGAATGAAAGTTGTGGTCGTGAAAACAGCAGAAAACGGCAATATTGATTTGGGTGACTTGGCCAGCAAGTGCGAGAAGCACCAAGAAAATTTAGCCGCAATTATGATTACTTATCCGTCCACACACGGTATTTTCGAAGAAGACGTTAAAGAGGTTTGTGAGATGATTCACCAGGCTGGCGGTCAAGTTTATATTGATGGCGCCAACATGAACGCTATGGTCGGCGTTGCCGCCCCTGGAGAATTCGGTGGTGATGTTTCCCATCTTAATTTACATAAAACCTTTGCCATACCACACGGTGGTGGTGGTCCAGGTGTAGGCCCTATTGGCGTTAAGCAACATTTGGCTGAGTTTTTGCCTACAACACCTGTTAAAGAAACAACGACAGGTAGTGTTTCAGGTGCGCCGTGGGGTTCGGCGAGTATTCTTCCGATCAGCTGGATGTATATTTCGATGCTGGGAAAAGAGGGTTTGTACCAAGCAACAACCAATGCAATTTTAAATGCCAACTATATGGCAACACGTTTGGCCGAGTACTATCCACTCCTTTATACGGGCAAAAACGACCGAGTGGCTCATGAGTGTATTGTTGATTTACGCCTAATTAAAGACGAGGTAGGCATTAGTGTTGATGACGTTGCTAAGCGTTTAATTGATTATGGCTTTCACGCACCAACCATGTCTTTCCCTGTGCCAGGTACGCTCATGATTGAGCCAACAGAGTCTGAATCATTGGAAGAGTTGGATCGTTTTTGCGATGCGATGATTCGCATCAGACAAGAGATAAAACGCATTGAAGTGGGCGAGTGGCCTGTGGATGATAATCCGCTAATCAATGCTCCACATACGATAGAACTGGTAACATCTTCTACATGGAGTTGTTCTTACTCGAGAGAAGACGCTGCCTATCCAGTAAGGAGTTTGCAAAAAGGCAAATACTGGCCACCTGTTGCTCGAGTTGACAATGTTTATGGAGATAAGAATTTAATTTGCTCATGTCCAAGTTTGGATTCGTATACATGAGTTAGATTCGCAACATAAGGATTAGCATGAAGTCGATTGTTATAAGTGTATTGGGTAATGATAAGCCGGGCTTGATAGATGGCCTATCGAGTATCGTAGATTTGCATAACGGTGACTGGGTAGAAAGCAGAATGTCTAAAATTGAAGGCAAGTTTGCCGGAATTCTCAGAATTAATGCGCCTGATGACAACTTGCAGTCTCTTTTAGAGAGCCTTTCTAGTGCTGATTTAGGGTTGTCTATCGTTTGTGAAGAAGTGCATCCGCCAGCTAAATTTTCTAGATTCAAAAGCTATAATATTGAGCTGATTGGCAATAACCACAGCGGCATTATCCGACAGTTGTCACATGTTTTAACTAACTTGGGCGCAAACCTAGAAGAAATGCAAACCGAAGTCATTGATGGCTCTATGTCGGGAGAAAAGCTTTTCAAGGCGAAGATTCACTTGCAGCTTCCTGTTGGTGTGAATGAAGATTTTGTTAGAGCAAAATTAGAGCAAATCGCTAACGAAATGATGGTTGAAATCTACAGCTACGAAGATTAAGACGGCACACCCTCTCAGTAAAAAACCAATAAAAATTAGTGCACTATTGGTGCGTTCTTTTTGCGCGTAGCCAAGCCTTGCATAGTAATAGCGCCAAGCATTATCAAGCCACCAATTAGAGTATTCAGATCTGGCACCTCATTAATGCCGATGATAGGCAGCCAAGCCCAGAAAATACCGACGACCACCTCTAGTAACGAGAGCAAAACAAGTTCTGCAGCGGGCAAATATTTTGCACCCAAGCCGTAAAGAACTAATCCAGCACCAACAATCGTGCCGTGAGTCACACTTAATTTAATATTTATTTCCGGCATAACAAAGCTCAAATCGTCACTTGCCAGAATCAAAACACAAGTCACTACAATCCCCACAAGACCAGAGAGAGCCGGAGTTAATAATTTTGGCGTTTCTGGATTATGGCGGATAGTGATGGTGTACATGGCAAAACAAAACGCGGTAAACATACCGTATAGGACGCCAATAATTGTATTGGAGCTTTCCACGTTCCAAACCATGACAACCACGCCAACAATCACAATAAACATATTAATGATGGTGGTTCGACTGAGTTTTTCACCGAGTAGTAAATAGCCAAACACAGCAGAGAATAAAGGAGCAAGCGCAAGCATCAGTAAAGTGATTGCCACTGTTGTTATGGTTAGCGCGTAGATAAAGCCAAACATGGCCATCATAAGTAATATGGCGCCAGAAACAGCCCAGCGGTCAATGCGCTTCAAATTGGCAAGAAATTCCCGCCTATCACGCAATAATATATATAGCATTATGGTCGCACAAATGGCAAAACCTCGATAAAAAAGATAAAGGAGTTTGTAGTTTTCTGCATTTTCCATAAGGCGCACAATGGGGGCGCCAAAACTCCAGACAATGCCCGATAGACAAACGAGCACAAAACCCAGTAAGTATTTATTCTCCACTCAACCCCCTTTTTAGACATCAGAGCAGATGTCGTTGATTCGGGCATTTTGTTCCTAATGATGTGAACTGTCCAACGATATTTTTTGACAACAGTTATCGAGTTTTTCGATTTCAGAAAAATTGTTTCAATGCCCTTAAAGTATCTTAATATCTGGAATTTACATATATAATACGTATATAATTTATATATGTTATTAATTTAAACAATGTTATGACGAGTGAAGCAACCCCCATAAGCAATAACAAATGGCAATTTTGGATTGATCGTGGCGGCACCTTTACCGATGTTATTGGTAAAAGCCCTGCTGGGCAGGTTACAAGTCATAAACTGTTGAGTGAAAACCCTGACCAGTATAAGGATGCCGCCATTCAAGGCATTAGAGATTTGCTTGAACTTGGGAGTGATGAGAGTATACCCATGGATAAAATCGATGCTATAAAAATGGGTACTACGGTCGCTACAAACGCCTTGCTTGAGCGTGACGGCGAGAAAACATTGCTTGCGATTACTAAGGGTTATAAGGACATATTACGTATAGGCTATCAGCAAAGACCTAAGCTATTTGCCCTTGATATTCAACTGCCAGATATGCTTTACAGCGATGTTGTTGAAATTGAAGAGCGAATAGATGTTCATGGCGATATTATCAAAGAACTGGACCAGTGTTATTCGACTAAGCAACTGCAAAAAGCATTTGATGGGGGTTATCGATGCATTGCAATCGTATTGTTACACGGATATCGTTATCAACAGCACGAGTTGCAATTAAAGGGCATTGCAGAAACGATAGGGTTCGAACAAATATCGGTAAGTCACGAGGTAAACCCCTTAATGAAAATTGTTCCAAGAGGTGACACAACCGTTGTGGATGCATATCTTTCGCCAATACTTAGGCGTTATGTAGAACAGGTCGAGAGTGCTCTGGGCAGCGCAGGTGCTGAGAAAGGCAAGCTTATGTTTATGCAATCTAATGGCGGCTTAACAGATGCGCGTTTTTTCCAAGGTAAAGATGCGATATTGTCTGGCCCTGCCGGCGGTGTTGTTGGTATGGTAAAAGTGGCTGAAAAAGCTGGATTCTATAAGCTAATCGGTTTCGATATGGGTGGCACATCAACGGATGTTTCCCACTATGCAAACGACTACGAGCGAACGTCTGAAACACTAGTGGCCGGTGTGCGTGTTAGGGCGCCGATGATGTTAATACATACTGTTGCTGCTGGTGGTGGCTCCATTTTGCACTTTGACGGTGCACGCTATCGCGTTGGGCCAGAATCTGCTGGCGCCAACCCTGGTCCAGCCTGCTATCGAAATGATGGCCCTCTAACAGTGACAGATTGTAATGTTATGCTGGGTAAATTAAAAACCGAGTTTTTCCCTAAGGTATTTGGACCTAATGCAGATCAGGGGCTTGATGTTGATGTGGTTGAGCAAAAATTTAAGCAACTCTCAAGTGAAATATCTGCGGCAACACAAAAGCCAATCACAGTGACTGAAGTGGCCGAAGGTTTCCTCTCGGTTGCCATCGACAGCATGGCAAATGCCATCAAAAAAATATCGGTTGAACGAGGTTATGACGTGAGTGATTACACACTTTCTTGTTTCGGTGGCGCTGGCGGTCAACATGCTTGCTTGGTTGCAGACAGTCTTGGCATACAACGCATCCATCTACACCCTTTTGCTGGCGTTTTATCTGCTTTTGGTATGGGTCTTGCAGACACAAGGACAATCAAAGACTTGGCAATAGAGCTAACCTTAGATCCCTGCGTTGTAGAAGGCTTACACGCACATTTTTCCGATTTGCAAACGCAGGGCGTTAATGATATGACAGCGCAAGGCTTAGAGGCTAACAAGCTATCGTTTGCTCGTCGTGTTTATCTCCGGTACAAAGGCTCTGATAGTGCTTTGGCGGTTAGTTTTGGGGGTTGTGATAAGTTAAATTACGATTTTGAGGTCATCCATAAGGCCCGATTTGGCTTTACTTCACCGGAAAAAGCCTTGATAGTTGAATCTATTCAAATAGAAGTGTCTTGTGAGAATGAAAAAAGCAACTTGGTCGGGCATCGAATGAGTCCAAAGGTAACAACTAAAGCAGCTACATTGCCGGTGATAATCGGCGGCAAGGAGTACGATACGCCGCACTACCTTCGCGATGATATTGCCAGTGATGATGCTATCGATGGCCCCGCAGTCATTATTGAGTCAACTTCAACTATTGTCATTGAGCCGGGTTGGCAAGGAACCATTCGAAAAGAAAACGATCTTGTTCTGGAAAGAGTCGAGCCATTAGTGAGAGATAGTGCGATTGGCACTGATGTTGATCCTGTGATGTTGGAAATTTTTAACAACTTGTTTATGAGTGTTGCCGAACAAATGGGTACAGTGCTTGAAAATACAGCATCATCAGTTAATATTAAAGAGCGCTTGGATTTTTCGTGTGCACTGTTTTCCGCGAGAGGAGATTTGGTTGCCAATGCGCCTCATGTGCCTGTCCATCTTGGTTCAATGAGCGAATCAATTAAAACAATTATTCGAGAGAACGGCGAGACAATGTCTCCCGGTGATGCGTTTTTAATCAACGCGCCGTACAACGGCGGCACTCACCTCCCTGATATTACCCTTATCAAGCCTGTGTATGACGAGCAGAATAAGGAGGTTATTTTTTACGTTGCAACTCGTGGCCACCACGCCGATATCGGTGGTACCGTGCCAGGCTCTGCGCCGGCATATTCCACGCATGTCAGCGAAGAGGGTATTTTAATTGATAACTTTACTTTGGTTTCAAAAGGTGTTTTCCTTGAGAGAGAAGTCAAAGAGTTGCTTTGTTCTGGCGAGTATCCTGTCAGAAATATCCAGCAAAATATTGCCGATCTAAAGGCACAAGTGGCGGCAGCCGAAAAAGGCGCTCAAGAGCTGCTCCTTGTGATTCGACACTATGGCTTGGATGTTGTTCATGCATACATGCAGCACGTTCAAGATAATGCCGAGGAGACTGTGAGACGTGTACTGGATGTGTTGAGTGATTCAAGCTATAGTTACAAAATGGATGATGGTCATCAGATATGTGTCGCCATTACTGTGAACAAAACACAAAGAGCAGCCACCATAGATTTTACTGGGACTAGCGATCAACATCCAAGTAACTATAATGCACCAAGGGCTATCTGTCAGGCAGCAGTGCTTTATGTTTTTCGTTGTATGGTTGATGACGATATTCCCCTTAATGCTGGCTGCCTTAAACCTCTCAAGCTGATTATTCCTCAGCGCTCAATTATTAATCCGGAGTATCCAGCCGCAGTTGTTGCCGGCAATGTTGAAACGTCACAATATATTGTTGATACGCTGTTTGGCGCCCTGGGTGTTGTTGCGGCTTCACAGGGTACTATGAATAACTATATTTGGGGAAACGAGCGTATACAAAACTACGAAACGATTTGTGGTGGTGCCGGAGCAAGTGCAAAGCAGGCGGGTTGTGATGCGGTTCATACTCATATGACAAACTCGAGGATTACGGATCCTGAAGTATTGGAGTGGCGCTTTCCGGTGCGCTTAGAGTCATTCTCAATTCGCAAAAACTCTGGCGGTAAAGGCCTTAATAAAGGCGGTGAAGGCGTTGATCGACGCATGCGGTTTTTGGAGTCGATGACCGTTAACATGATTGCAGGGCATCGAGTTGTTCCTCCGTATGGGCTTTCTGGTGGAGGCACTGGTGCTTTGGGTGAGAACTACGTTATCCATGCCGATGGCAAACAAACAGATTTAGGAACCAAGGGTCAGATAGAAGTAGTGAAAGACGACGTCTTTGTTCTAAAAACACCTGGTGGCGGTGGTTTTGGAAAATCAATAAACGAATTATAGGAGAAAGAAATGGCCATTCATTTTAGTAGGAAAGAGTTTAATAACCGTCAAGCCAAAGCAATCAGGGCACTCAATGAGAGGGGTCTTGACGGCTTATTAATGTTCCGCCAAGAAAGTATGTACTACCTCAGCGGCTACGACAGTTTCGGTTACGCCATGTTTCAATGTCTGTATCTGGGCGCAGATGGGCGCATGGTGTTGTTGACGCGTGCACCAGATCTTGCACAGGCTGAGTTAACATCCATTCTTGATGACATTCGCATTTGGAAGGATGAGGCTGGGATGAATCCAGCTCAGAATCTAAAAAAACTACTAAAAGAGCTGAATTGCGACAATAAGAATTTGGGTATCGAGTACGACAGCGTTGGCTTGACGGCACACAATTACCGCTTAGTAGACAACGCTTTAGCTGGGTTTTGTGAGCTAAGTGACGCCTCCGACTTGGTTAACAAGCTGCGCTACATCAAGAGTGAGACGGAGCTTACTTATATTCGAAAGGCAGCAGAACTTGCTGATGATGCTTATGATGCTGGGGTGAAATTAACCAAAGCTGGTGCTTTTGAAGGCGATATTTTGGCAGCGATGCAAGGTGCAGTTTTTCAGGGGGGTGGCACCTACGCCGGCAATGAATTTATTATTGGCTCTGGAGAACACGCACTACTGTGTCGTTACCACGCCGGACCTCGTCAGCTTGATGCTGTCGATCAAATGACTTTGGAGTGGGCAGGCTGTTATCGGCGCTATCATGCTGCTATGATGCGCACCGTACTCATAGGCGAAGCTCAACCGGAGCACCATCATATGCACTCAGTAGCGACCGATGCATTGCTTGCCTGTGAAGAAGCGTTAAAGCCTGGGAATACCCTTGGAGATGTTTTTGCAGCGCATGCAGGTGTCATGGATGCCGGCGGATTAAGAGAGCATCGATTAAACGCTTGTGGTTATACTATGGGGTGTGCATACGCACCGATCTGGGTTGATTACCCAATGATTTTTGAGAATAACCCGATGCTGGTAGAAGAGAATATGGTGTTCTTTTTACATATGATTGTGATGAACCGAGACAATCGCCTGGCGATGTGCCCTGGCCATTCTGTGATTATTGGCGCGAATGGCGCTGAACGCCTTAGTCGTACACCACTTGACTTGGAGATTAAATAACCCGTGAGTTCAAAAGATCAATCAATCGTCTCTTCCTCGCATCTTGCCCAAGGAGTAGGTGGAGTACTTTCCGAAGTTGAGTACGGCATTATAATTGCCAGCAATGCCATGCAAAACTGGATTGTCAGGTGCATGGTTGCAGCCGGCGGCCCTGAAAAAGTAACTTACACAGACTCTCTCGTGTTGCACAATGTTTATCATCGAAATCGTGCCAAGCGCCTTGCGGATATTTGTTTTACCCTCAATATTGAAGACTCTCACACTGTCGCCTATGCATTAAGAAAATTACACAAGTTGGCGCTTATTGAGGTTGAAAAACGAGGTAAAGAAAGCTTTTACCAAGTGAGCAAACAGGGTAGAAAAATCTGTGAAAGGTATGCCGAAATCCGCCAGCAGTGTTTGGTGGAAGCGTTGGGTGACCTGTGTAATGATAATCAAGATTTGCACGAGGTTGCTCGACTACTTAGGACCCTATCGGGACTCTATGATCAAGCTGGTCGTGCCGCTACTTCATTATGAAACACAAACCACAAAATCCAAAACCGGCTGATGTACAAGATCGGCTTGGTAGTACTGCTGTTATTTCTTATCCTACAAACTCACTGCCGCCAGCGGATATGGCGATGTACCAAAAGGCCAGGGAGAATATGACCTTGGTTGATGAGATACTCATTCCGCCTAAAGAGGCTAAAACTTTCTGCGTAGCAGCAGGGCATTTTTTTCGTATTGTCAGTGTTGAAGGGCCTCAAGTTGGCGATTTAAACCTTTGGCATAAGGACGATTTGAGCGAGCGCTTTTATTCCGGTAAGACTCGAGCGCTTTACGGCACCCATGTCAGTACCAGCGACCGACTCTGGAGTAACTTTCCGTATCTCAGGCCAATCGCTACAATCACTTACGACACTCTTGATTGGTATGGTTGGGATGAAGATGGTGGCAGTGTTCACGATGTTATTGGTACGCGCTGCGATCCTTATACCCATATGGCGCTTAATAACCAAAACTATCATTATTGTTGTCACTCGAATTTATGCAGAGCAATGGCTGCTTATGAAGACAAGTCGATTGACGAAATTGAGCGTTTAGTACACGATGTTTTAAACGTCTTTATGTGTACCGGCTTTACCAAGGATACGCACCAATATTTTATGAAGGCAAGCCCGGTAAGGCCCGGTGATTTCATTGAGTTTTTTGCGGAGGTTGGCTTACTTGGCGCTCTATCAGCATGCCCTGGTGGGGATTGCAGCAGCACGCATTCCAGCGACTCTGCAGCTTGTTTTCCACTCAAGGTGGAGATCTACAAGCCTCAAGCAGGGACTCTCGTTGACTGGTCCTCGCCAAAGGTTAATGCCTATTCAGGCCAGCACGGTTGCTCATGAGTGAGTCTGTAGAAGAAAGCACAGCGCAAAAGCAGGATAAGGCGCCAAAATCAAGCCAGTACGACTACATCATTGTTGGTGCGGGAGCTGCAGGTTGCGTGCTGGCCAATCGACTCAGCGAAAATCCCGAGAATTCAGTGTGCTTAATCGAAGCGGGTGGTAGTGATAAAAGCCCGTGGATTCAGATACCTGCTGGTATTTTTGGGCTTTACGGCAATAAAAAATACGACTACGCTTACCAAGGCGTGCCACAAAAACACTTAAATAACCGCATAATTACGATAAACCGTGGCAAGTGCCTCGGCGGTTCGAGTGCTATTAATTCCATGGTCTATATTCGTGGCAACAAGCAAGATTATGACCATTGGGTGGACTTGGGTTGTGAGGGTTGGTCTTATGACGATGTTTTGCCAATTTTTAAAGATTTAGAGAGGGATTGCACAGGGGGCGATGCCAATTTTCATGGAGTCGAGGGTGAGTTATCGGTTGTTAATCCACAAGATGTCAACGCTGCAGCCAAGCGATTTGTGCGTGCAGGCGCTGAAGCGGGTTTGTCGGAAAATGCTGACTTTAATGCAGGCTCGCAAATAGGTCTAGGTATTTATAAGGTGACACAAAATAATGGCGTGCGTGTCAGCGCCTACTCGGCTTTTATTAAGCCCATTGCGCGTCGACCAAATCTTCGAGTGATTAGCGACACGAAAGTCTTCTCCCTTGACATTGAGGGAGATATTGTCAAAGCGGTGAACATTAAAATTGACACATTTGACTACAAACTAAAATGTGGAGAGGAGGTAATGCTCTGTGCTGGCGCCATCGATTCACCTAGATTGTTGTTAAGTTCCGGCATCGGCAATAAAAAAGAGCTTGAGGAGCTGGGTATTGAATGCAAGAAGGATCTCGCTGGCGTGGGTGAGAATCTACAAGACCACTTGGACTCCATGGTTACCGTCAGGTCAAGTAAGGCAGAGTCTATTGGCATCTCTTGGCGCAGTTTATTGAGTCGTGTTCTACCAGCGCCCTTTCGCTACTACTTCAAAAAAATGGGCTGGTGGACAACCAATTATGTCGAGGCCGGTGGTTTTGCCAAAACCCAAAGTATGAGTGACGATTTGCCCGATGTTCAATTTCACTTTACCCCGATTTATAGAAGCCATCGCGGCAGGAAATTTGAGTTTGGCCATGGCTATTCATTGTTTACTTGTCTATTACAGCCTTACAGTGTTGGCAGTATTAAACTTGCAAAAGATAACGACGATTTAAAGCTATTGATAGATCATAATTTTCTCTCAGATTCAAGGGATGAAGTTGCGATAATTGAGGCATTAAAAAAAGCCAGAGAGATATTGGGATCATCAGAATTTAATGCTGTTTGCGGTAAAGAAATGGCGCCCGGCAAAGACGTGCAAAGTGATGAGCAAATACTGCAGTATTTGCGCAACACAGCAACTACTGTTTTTCACCCGGTTGGCACTTGTAAAATGGGGATTGACGATCTGGCTGTCGTTTCTCCAAAGGACTTAAAAGTTAGAGGAATGAATAACTTACGTGTTATCGACGCCTCCATAATGCCACGCATTATCAGGGGCAATACTGCGGCTGCAACGATGATGATCGGTGAAATGGGCGCGCGGATGATATTGGCCGATCAGCGGCTTAAACAAGAAGAAACTTAACGAAATAACTTGAATAAAAGATAATTAAATCTTTTTTTTATTTTGTTAAAGAAAGAACTTGCCTTTCGTAGAGAACTTGATTAATATCCGCATTTTTTGACTATCTGGAGAAGGGTATGAATATGCCAAGAACGAAAATCATTCCAAACGGCAATAAGGCTGTTCACACATTTAGTGACGGTGAATTTCAAAATAGACAGGCAAAGCTTCGAGCGCATATGGCTGTACATAATATTGATGCAGTTATCCTTACTTCTATCCACGGTATTAATTATTACAGTGATTTTCTTTACTGTTCATTCGGTCGCCCTTACGCGTTGGTTGTTACACAGGATAAAGCCACAACTGTTACGGCAAATATTGACGGTGGACAGCCGTATCGCCGTACTTTCGGTGAAAACTTGGTTTATACCGATTGGCAAAAAGACAGTTTCTTCTATGCGCTGCAGACACTTGTTGCCAATAAAGGAAAAATTGGTATTGAGTATGATCATATTACTATGGAGCGCCTGAACAAACTCCAATGCGCTTTTGACAAGGCGCAACTTGTTGATATTTCTGTTGATTGTATGAACATGCGCTCGATTAAATCGGACGAAGAAATTGCCCATATTATTCATGGCGCTAATATTTGTGACATTGGTGGTGCAGCCCTGGTTGAAGCAATTAAAGAGGGCGCTCCAGAGCATGAGGTTGCGCTTCACTCAACACAGGCAATGGTTAGAGAGACCGCCATAAGATTTCCGAATTCTGAATTAATGGATACTTGGACTTGGTTTCAGTCTGGCATTAATACCGATGGTGCTCATAATCCGGTCACCACTCGACAAGTGAAAAAAGGCGACATTCTTAGCCTTAATTGTTTCTCTATGAATTCTGGCTACTATGTCGCACTTGAGCGCACATTGTTCTTCGATCATGTTGACGACGCATCGTTGAAGCTTTGGGAAGTGAATGTGAAAGTGCACGAAGAAGGTATGAAGCTTATCAAGCCTGGTGTGGCTTGTAGAGACATTGCGCTTGAACTAAACAAGATATTTGAAGAGTACGGCTTACTTGAATCTCGCACCTTTGGTTACGGCCACTCGTTTGGTGTTCTGTCGCATTACTACGGTCGTGAGGCTGGTGTTGAGCTGCGCGAGGATATTGATACCGTTTTGCAAAAGAACATGGTGGTCTCAATGGAGCCGATGATTATGATTCCTGAAGGACAAGCTGGAGCTGGCGGATATCGCGAGCACGACGTGTTGGTAATCACCGAGGACAGTGCTTATGACATTACTGAATTTCCGTACGGTCCGGAGCACAATATCATAGCCAGCTAAGTGCATGGTTTATTTCGATTTTATCGATTGAATAATGTAATCATACAACTCAAGCTTCACTGATAAAATTCGCAATTTTTATAGCTGCTTAAATACAATTGGTTTGAAAGTAGCTTAGAGTTGATTTGTAGCATTCCCAAGATGGCTTTGAAAGGGGCGGCTATCGTTATAGACTGCTACAATGATGGTTTTTTCTTGATGTCTTGCACAGTAAATATGAGTTCAATAAATTTTCCAAATATTGATCATGAAAATTTGCCAAAGTGGCAGGGCGATCTGGCGCCCCTTGAATGCATAGAAATCATCGAAGAGACGCATAACGTTAAAAGCTTTCGATTTAAATCACAGAAAGACGCTTGGTTTCAGTTTTTGCCGGGTCAGCACACGACGCTATTCTTAAATATCGATGGTGCGGATGTGATGCGCACCTATACGATTGCCTCAAGTCCAACTAGGCCGCACACCATTACCATTACTTCAAAGCGTATGACGGATGGTATTGTCACTAATTGGATGCACGACAATCTTAAGGTGGGCGATGTTATTGATGCACTCAATATTGGCGGCTCGTTCAGTGTGGCACTTGACAAGCCAAAGAAAAAAGTTTTATTGATGTCGGGCGGTAGCGGCATAACACCAATGCTATCGATGACGCGTTATTTTGTCGATCTGGCGATTGATGTTGATATTGTTTTTATCCACAATGCACAAACGCCAGAGGATTTAATTGGCAAATACGAGTTGGATTATTACGCGCACCACCAGTTAAATTTTGGCCTGCATTATGTTTGCGATAAGGCGGATGCGACTTGGCAGGGCGCAAGTGGTTTTTTAGACACAAAAATGTTGACGCGTTTGGTGCCGGATTACCTTGAGCGCGAAGTGTACTGTTGTGGCCCTGAAGCCTACATGGTGAATGCTAAAGGACTTCTTCGAGCGGGTGGATTTGATATGGATTACTACCATCAAGAGAGTTTTGATATTGAGAGCTCCACTGCGCAACAGAATATGGCCGAACCCCTTGAAAAGCCAGTAGTAGACGTGGAGTATAGTGGCGAGATTGTTGAGTACAATGTGATATTGACAGAGACAGGAAAAACAATCTCTTGTGCCAGCAATAGCAGTATTTTGTCGGCGATTCAAGCACAAGGCATCGGCGTGCCATTCGCTTGCTCAATGGGCATGTGTGGTACGTGCAGAGCGAAAATGACTGAGGGAACAGTTGATATGGACGCGCAAGGCGGCCTGTTGAAATCTCATGAGGAAGAGGGTTACATTCTAACCTGTTGTTCAAAACCTACAAGCGATGTAGTGCTTGATTTATAGAATTTTAGATAGAGTTATATTATGCAAAAAAAATATTCTTGGTATTCGTTATTAAAAGCAGGCTTAAGCGGCCAAGACTGGGATCAGGCGATTCCACTGGTCGAGCCCAAGTCGAAATACGACGTCATTATTATTGGCGGCGGCGGTCACGGTTTAGCGACCGCTTATTATTTGGCAAAAGAGTGCGGCATTACTAATATTGCCGTTGTTGAAAAAGGCTATATTGGTGGTGGTAATACCGCTAGAAACACCACCATCATTCGCTCTAACTATTTGCGAGATGAGGCCTCTAGTCTTTACGAGCATTCCATGCAATTATGGGAAGGCATTAGTGAAGATTTAAATTTTAATGTGATGTTTTCTCAGCGTGGTGTTTACAATCTTGGCCATACGCTGCAAGACATGCGTGATATTGAGCGTCGAGTGAACGCCAACATGCTCAATGGTGTTGATGCTCAAGTGGTAACCGCAAAAGAAATTAAAGAGCAAATTCCAATTATTAACACCTCTCAGAATGCCAGATACCCTATTATGGGCTCTTCTTATCAGCCACGTGGCGGCGTAGCAAGACACGATGGTGTTGCCTGGGGTTTTGCCAGAGCGGCCGCAATGCTTGGTGTGGATATTATTCAAGATTGCGAAGTGATTGGAATTGAGGTAGAGGAGGGTCGCGTTAAGGGTGTTAACACCACTCGTGGTGACATTATGGCAGACCGTATTGGTTGCGTCAGTGCGGGACACTCTTCAGTGATAGCAAAAATGGCCGGCCTAAGGTTGCCAGTTGAAAGCCATCCTTTGCAAGCATTTGTTTCGGAAGCAATGAAGCCAGTTTTACACACCGTTGTTATGTCAAATGCGGTGCATGGCTATATCTCCCAAAGTGATAAGGGTGATTTAGTTATCGGTGCTGGCATCGATGGCTACAGTTCCTACGCACAGCGTGGTGCTTCACGAATTATTGAGCATTCAGCGGCCGCTATATTGGAAATGTTCCCGATATTTTCGCGCGTTCGTATGAATCGCCAGTGGGGTGGTATTGTTGATGTTTGCCCTGATGCTTGTCCGATTATCAGTCCAACGAAAATACAAGGTTTGTACTTTAATTGTGGCTGGGGAACGGGCGGCTTTAAGGCAACACCAGGATCGGGTCATGTATTTGCGCATACCATTGCACAAGACAAGCAGCACCCATTAGCAAAGCCATTCCATTTAGACCGTTTCACCACAGGCGCGCTCATTGATGAGCACGGCGCTGCTGGTGTGGCACATTAATAAGGATAGATAATTATGTTTTTGATTCATTGTCCATATTGCAACGAAGAAAGAGAGCAAGAAGAGTTTTCTCCCGCGGGAGAGGCCTTTATTGCTCGCCCTGAAGCACCTGAGGACATCAGTGATGAAGCTTGGGCGGATTACGTTTTTTATCGTACAAATCATAAGGGCGACCACTGGGAACAATGGGTTCACAGTAATGGTTGCCGAAAATACTTTATGGTTGAGCGCTCAACCATAACCCATGAAATTTTAAAAGTCGCCGCTTTTGGCGCGGATATTAGCGAGTAAGTATTATGAGAGTTGAACAAATAACGAGCCATCAAATCGATCGCTCTAAGCCACTCACTTTTATTTTTAACAATAAAAAGTACAAAGGTTTTGAAGGCGACACGTTGGCTTCGGCTTTAATTGCAAATGACGCCCTGTTGTTCGCTAGAAGTTTTAAATATGGCCGTAAACGCGGCCTTATGGCGGCTGGTGTTGAAGAGCCTAACGCATTGGTGTCTTTAGAAATGGGTGGTCGTTATACACCTAATCTGAAAGCAACAGAAATTCCTCTTTATGATGGCCTTAGCGCCAAAAGTGCGACAAATCCGCACAGCTTTGATTTGCGCGCCTTTATCAAGCCATTGCACCGCTTTATGCCAGCCGGTTTTTACTATAAAACCTTTATCAAGCAGGCAGTTTGGGCAAAAGTAGAAGACTCTCTTCGCGCCCTCTCTGGATTCTCTGAAGCACCAACACAAGAAGATGTTGATGTTTACGATCATGTTCATCATCACGCCGAGGTGCTTATTGTTGGCGGTGGTGCGGCCGGCATGTCGGCAGCTCTTGAGGTGCTGAAGAATTCAGATAGTGAGCGTGTTATTTTGGTTGATGAGCGCGCTAGACTAGGTGGCGAGTTGTTCAATGAATTTGCTTCAGATGAAGCTGCCGCTATATGGCATGAGGAAGGGGTTGCTGATTTGTGTGGTTTTGCTAAGGAGCAAAGCGATCGTTTTACGATGTTGACTCGTGCCACAGCCTACGCCTGGCATGATCAAAACTATGTAGAGGTTTTGGAAACGCATGCGACTGGCGAAAACTTATCACTAACTAATGGCAGTCAAGTTAGAAAAACACTGCATAAAATTCGTGCAAAAAAAGTGATTTTGGCCACAGGTGCACATGAGCGTCCAATGCTGTTTGAAGCAAACGATTTGACCAATATTATGCTCAGTCAATCGGTCAGACGGTATTTGAATGAATTTGGCGCCGTATCAGGTAAGAAAGTTGTTGTGTATGGCAATAATGACAGTATCTACCAAACTGCTCAAGACCTGCATAGGTGCAATATTAGCTGCACTGTGATTGATGTGCGCTCCGCTGGTGCAACGAATTCTATTGCAGACAAGACAAGACAAGGCGGCATTAAAGTAATGCAGGGTTATGCGATTGTTAAGGCGCATGGCTCTGACAAGGTTGATGGTATCGATGTTGCGCTTGCAGTGCGCCAAGGTGTCAGTTGGGAAGTGATTGGCGAGAGCGAGTCACTCAGTTGCGATTTATTAGCAACATCTGGCGGTTTTAACCCTGTCGTTCATTTGGATTGTCACACAGGCGCTAAAGCTACTTTTGATGAAGTCTCGCAAGCATTTTTGCCACAAAAAGAGCGCCCAAATCGCCAAACCTGTGGCGCGGTGAGCGGTGTAGGAGCTTGGCATGATGCTGTTATTGATGCTAAAAACAAAGCGCAGCTTACATTGCAATCCTTGGGTGTTGTCAGTGAAGTGAATAACGCTGAATTGGGTGAAAACCACTCAAATTATTATAATGTCGGAGAATTTTTTACCCCTGCTGCGATTATCGAACGACCAAAAGTTTTTCTGGATTTGCAAAATGATGTCACTACTCTGGATGTTGCGCTTTCAATTAGAGAGGGCTACCGCTCAATTGAGCACATCAAGCGTTATACCGCAATGGGTTTTGGCACAGACCAAGGTAAAACGGGCAACATCAATGGTATTGCCGTTGCCGCAGCGATTCTTGGCAAAACAATGCCTGAAGTGGGTACAACAACTTTCCGACCGGCATACACCGGTGTTGATTTTGGCGCCCTAGCAGGTCGTGAAAATGGTGGATTATTTGATCCACAGCGCTATACAACGATTCACGACTCTCACGTTGCCAAAGGCGCTGAGTTTGAAGTGGTTGGTCAGTGGTATCGTCCTTGGTATTATCCAAAAACGGGCGAGAATATTCATCAAGCTGTTCATAGAGAGTGCCTGGCTGCAAGGACCTCATTAGGTATGATGGATGCTTCAACGCTAGGCAAGATTGACGTACAAGGCCCCGATGCAAGGGAGTTTTTATCAAGAGTCTACACCAATGCTTGGATGAAACTCGCGCCGGGAAGCTGTCGTTACGGCTTGATGTGTAATGAAAAAGGCATGATTATCGACGACGGCGTATCAACATGCATCGGCGATAACCACTTTATTATGACCACGACAACCGGTGGTGCAGCTAGCGTTTATTCGACATTAGAGATGTGGCTGCAAACAGAATGGAATCACTTGGATGTGCACTTAAACAGTGTCACTGATCACTATTCTACCATTGCTGTGGTAGGTCCTAATGCGCGAAATTTAATGAAATTACTGTGTCAGGATGTTGATTTTGATCGTGAGAGTTTCAAATTTATGCAGTGGCGCCCCGGCATAGTTTGTGGTGTTAGCGCGCGTATTATGCGCATCAGTTTTTCTGGCGAGCTGGCTTATGAGATCAATGTAGAAGCTAATTACGGTCGCTACATTTGGGATCAAGTGGCCACTGTCGGTGAGAAGTGGAACATTACACCGTACGGAACGGAATCCATGCACGTTCTTCGTGCGGAGAAAGGTTATATTATTGTGGGTCAAGACACCGATGGCTCAATGACGCCAGCGGATGTTAATATGAATTGGATTGTTGCAAACAACAAGCCGTTTTCATTTATCGGTCAACGTTCATTTTCGATTGCCGCACTTAGCGCCGAAAACCGTTTTCAGTTGATTGGTCTATTAACCAAAGACGCCTCAGTAGTGATACCAGAAGGTGCCCATATTATTGATAACGGCGGCAAGTCCGTAGGTTACGTAACGTCGAGTTATTTTAGTCCGATGTTAGGGCGATCCATCGCGATGGCTCAAATGCAAGGTGGTTTGAGCAAGGTGGGTGAAACAACCATTGTTAAAATAGTGCAAGAAAAACAAGGGCTTAAAGAGATTCCTTGTGAAATATCAAGCAGTGTTTTTTATGATATTAACGGCGAGAGGGTAGACGGTAATGACTAATTCAACAACAAACTTCAAGCCGGTTTTTGCCTCAACATTCGAGTCTATGACCGATGATGAGGGGTATTTAATTAATCAAGAGGGTCTTTCATGTCTTGAAATTTGCGACAAAGCGATCGTTATATTGCGCGCCTCCAAAGACCCTGAGAAAACAAAAAAAGCCGCCAAAGAGAACTGGGGTATTGACTTACCTCATGTACTTGGCATTAGTAAAGGCGATGATGGTGTACAGTGTTTCTGGATTAGTCCAGACGAGTACTGGCTGGTCCATTCTCAATTTCAAAGAGAGGCACTGTGGCAAAAGCAAGTCGACTTGCCGGTTGGCGTGTCGCTAGTTGACAACACGGGCGCCTATGGTGCGCTGTGCTTTAAAGGCACCAATGTGCACAAACTTTTGTCTCGCTGGATGGGCTACGACCTAAGTGGCAAGCTCGCTGTGGGCAAGGTTGTATCCACCACTCTGGGCCAAGCGCCAGTGGTTGCGTACCGTGAAACAGAGGGTGAGTTGATGTTGCTGGTTCGGCATTCATTTTCTCATTATGTTGTCGGTCTTTTGACTGACAGCGCAAAGCGCCTTTAAAAAAGAAGAGAAAACAGATGGAAAAAGTAAGCTTTACTAAAATGGAAGACGGTACCGCTGAAGAGTACGCTTTTCTCGATACTTTAGAAGATCAGTACAAAGCTGCCCTGCCGACAAGGCTTATTGAAACCTTAAGGGGTTTGAGTATAGGTCTGTCGGGTTATCAAATTTCTCGTTTGGATCATAGTCTCCAGGGCGCAACTCGTGCGCATCGTGCCGGTGAAGATCTAGAGTTGGTAATGGCAATTTTATTTCATGATATTGGCGATGAGCTTGCGGTTTATTCTCATTCGGAGATGGCAGCCGCTATTTTGCGCCCGTTTGTTAGCGAGAAAATCTATTGGATAATCAAGTACCACGGTGTTTTTCAAATGTATTACTACGCTCATCATTGTGGTGGCGATAGAAACACTCGAGAAATGTTTAGCGACAGCCCTTGGTATGAAGATGCGATTCATTTTTGTCACGAATACGATCAAAATTGCTTCGATCCGAACTACGATACAGAATCTTTAGAGTTTTTTATTCCGATGATTGAGTCATTCTTTTCTTCGCCACGAACTGATGATGCTGAAGAGCTCGCCAGATACGGCAATCGCGCCAGATAGAATCGATAATAACGGGCTGTACTGGGCTTTTGTTGTCATCAGAAAGGCGCTTATGGTAAGATAAACCACAATTTTTCCAGCTTAAGTTGAGGTTTTTCTTTGAACGTTTTATTGCGACAAATCAGTGTTCGTCAAATTCACTTACTCATTTTATTGGCCGTTGGCGGCATTATTGGTTATGCAGCTTATAGCATCAAAGTTCTTGGCCTTGAGGCGTGTCCTCTTTGCATTACCCAGCAATTCTTTTATTGCCTAATCGGTATCACTGCTTTTGTCGCTTTTTTGCACAATCCTCGGGCTAGAGTCTACCGCATTTATGCGGCGATTATCTTTGCATCTTCCACCTTTGGCGCATGGATAGCAGGGCGTCAAGTTTGGCTGCAAAGTTTGCCTGATGATGAAGTGCCACTTTGCGGCCCTCCATTGGAATACATCTTAGAAGTATTTCCATTTGGCGAGTTACTCAACGCATTATTTATGGGCGATGGTAATTGTGCTGAAATCCCTTGGACATTCTTAGGTGGCTCTATGGCGCTTTGGTCACTTCTGTTCTTCATTGTATTCTTTGTCCTAAGCTTTATCGTGATGATGCGCTCTAATTCTATTTATCGCTAGATTGGATTCATAGTTTTGTAAGGGGAAGGCTTGGCTCAAATTGCAGCTATTCCAAGGGGATTATTTCTATGGTAAGATAACGACCTGATTGAGAAAAATCACAAGTTTATTAATGGCAGACTTTAAAAAGACAGTCGAAAATTTGCTAGCGACTGTAGACATTCAAATCAACGGCCCAAGACCTTGGGACATGCAAATTCATAACGAAAACTTTTACGCGCGCGTGCTTGGCGGCGGCGCTTTGGGGCTTGGTGAAAGCTACATGGATGGTTGGTGGGATTGTGAAGCGCTCGATCAATGCATGGACAGATTGCTTGGTGGTCGAATTGACAAAAAAGTGAAGGGCAGCGCCCCTGCTTTTTTGTGGATGCTGTTGCGTGCAAAATTTTCGAACGCGCAGAGTAAAAAGCGAGCCTATATTGTTGGTGAGGAGCATTACGATACCGGCAATGATTTATTTGCTTTAATGCTTGATAACAAAATGAACTACTCATGTGGCTACTGGAAGCAAGCAGAGAAGCTAGACCAGGCACAGGAAGATAAGCTCGATTTAATTTGTCGAAAAATGCAACTTGAGCCGGGCATGAGAGTGCTTGAGATTGGCTGTGGATGGGGTGGGTTCGCTAAATATGCTGCTGAGAATTACGGCGTTAGTGTTCATGGTGTTACTATTTCAAAAGAGCAAAAGAAATTGGCAGAGGATATTTGCAAGGGTCTGGATGTTACATTTCAATTAAAAGATTATCGAGAGCTTGATGAAGAGTACGATCGTATTGTCTCGATTGGCATGTTTGAGCATGTGGGTTATAAAAACTACCGGGAATACATGGAGGTTGCCAATCGTTGCCTTAAAGATGGCGGCTTGTTCTTGCTCCACACTATTGGCAGGAACACTTCAGACCAAAGTACTGATGCGTGGACCAATAAATACATCTTTCCGAATGGTATGACACCTTCGGCCAAACAGGTGAGTGCTGCAACTGAAGACCTCTTCCAAATAGAAGACTGGCATAGTTTTGGTCAATACTACGATACAACCCTAATGGCTTGGCATGACAATTTTCAAAAGCACTGGGGCGCATTGGAAGGTAATTACGACGAGCGCTTTAAGCGAATGTGGCAATATTACTTGCTAACAGCCGCAGGCAGTTTTCGCGCTAGGCGCAATCAATTGTGGCAACTGGTGCTTTCAAAAGGCGGGGTAAAGGGTGGCTACAGTTACAAAAATAATCCACGATTTGAACAGGGCGTTTAAATGGTGATGGTGCTCCAATGTCACTAAAATTGGTCAGCTTCAAGGCCTGCCCCTTTGTTCAAAGGGTTGTTATTGTTCTTGAGATGAAAGCTGTCGATTATGAGATTGAATATATCGACTTGGCTTGTCCGCCAGACTGGTTTTTAGCCATTACGCCGCTGAAAAAAGTACCCCTGCTGATTGTTGAAAACAGTGTTATTTTTGAATCCAGTGTTATTAATGAATACATCGATGAAGCTTTTCCGGTTAACAGACTACACCCCGAGGATCTTCTCTCAAAAGCACAAAATCGCTCTTGGATCGAGTTCAGCTCTAATGTCTCCATGCATACCTTTAAATTAAGTATCGATGAAAAAAAGCAGGACTTTGAACACACTTTAGCAATTCTTAAGAATGACTTTGATCAAATTGAAAAAAACCTCAAAGAGCAACCGTTCTTTAATGGCGAGCATTTTTCTTTAGTGGACGCGAGTTTTGCGCCGGCGTTCCAAAGGCTTAATTATTTGCACAGTATCCACGGCGCTGTTTTTGATAAAAAACGCCATCCACACATTTTCAAATGGCAAGATAAATTGCTGAAATTAAGCGAAGTAAAGCGCTCTTGTGTGCCTGAGATTGAGGCTTTGTATTATCAACTTCTATGGACAAGGCAGGGTCATATCACCCAGTTTATGGACGAGAGTGAGTTCGGTGAAAGGCCAGAAAGAAGCATTTACTAATCCCAATAAGATGATCATAATAATATTCAGAGTTGGGATTCACGCGCAAATGCGAGAAGAATTCGAGGCAAAATTCACCTCTATTTCAATCAATGGAGACTTTACAAAAATAATTAATTAAAGAGTTCGTTAATCATCGCAACAGTATCACAACCCGCATCAAGAGCTAGCTGTTGATTCTCAAAGGTAATGCCACCGATACCAACAATTGGAAGACACAATTCCTTTTTAGCTTGAGTGACAACCGACAAAGGACAACGCTTTGCGTTAGGCTTGGTTGAGGATGCGAACAACGCTCCAAAAGCAACATAGTTCGCCCCTTGGCTTTGCGCTTGAATGGCGAGACCGAGTTGATTGTAACAAGAAACGCCAATAATAGAATCCTTACCCAATTGTGCTCTAGCAGTCTGGATAGATGCATCGTTTTGACCAAGGTGAACCCCATTTGCGCCAACTTTTTCACATAGGTTAATATCATCGTTAATGATAAATAAAGTATTATGTGTCAGGCACAGTTCGCGCAACTGACTCGCTTCATCAAGCCTGCGTTGTTCGTTATCCGTTTTATGACGGTATTGGAGAATATTGACTTGATGTTTTGTTATCACCCCTTCAATCAGAGCGATATCCAGATTTTTGTTTGGCGTGATTGCATATAAACCTTGTATTTTTTGATCTAACATAAATGGCCTTTCTTCAATCCCGGAAAATTCAATTACTAGCGGCTTTGATTATAATCGTTGCCGGTGCTTTTTGGACATATCAAGATGTTGAGCTGACAGTGGACACTGCTGCAGAGCCAAGCAGTGAGACTGAGATTATCAAGGAAAAAATTAAGGCAGTTCCTTATCTTGAAAAAATCGAAAATTTTGCTTTAGAGGAATACACAGAAGATCAGTTATTGGCGCATTTTATCGAAGCCGAGACTTACTATAATTTTGAAAATTCACCCATTCTATTATTAAACATTAAAGTGACTACGTATGATGAGCGCGGCAATGAGGGCTTTATTTTGTCCTCCAATCGTGCCAACTATTTGCGTTCTGGTGAAGTGTTTTTTAATGGCGAAGTGAGCATACAATCGAAGGGCGGTGCAGCACATGAGATTGATACCGAGTCGCTGATTGTTCGTGAAAAAATGAAACAAATCAAAAGTGACAGGGATGTTATTTATCTGGGCGAGGGCGCCAAGATTCATGCGCAAGGTATGCTAATGAATACTGATGACGACACGATGGAGCTTAAAGGCGATATCCGTATTGATCAAAATTCTGGCTCAGAGATTAAAACCAAGAATTTATTTGTTGATCAATCTGACGGGAAAAAGCATTACCACACGAAGGAATACACAACGTATTTGTCTGAAATGAGCATTATCAACGCAGACAAGGGTATGGATTTGGACATGAACCAGCACATTATTGAGCTGTTGGGTAAAGTCGAAATTTTGCAGAGCTCAGGTAGCAAAATCCAAAGCAAAAATTTGATTGTTGATCAGTCAAACGGTGGTGAAGTGTATAAGACAGATAACACCATTCACTATCAATCTCAAGTGGCGGATATTTTGGCACAAAGTATGCATTTTGATGCGAAGCGACAAAAGATTAAGCTGACGGGCGGAGTGACGGCGCGCTATGAATAAAGTATTTCTCACGGCATTAGTATTGTTATCAACTTTGGCTGTCGCGTTGCCTGAGGACGCCGGACAACCAATTGAAATTAGTGCATACACCGTGATGATCGATGAAAGTACCGGAATTAGTGAATACACAGGCGATGCAGAGGTTAGGCAGGGTTCACTTTTTCTCTCGGCCGAGTTGATCAAGGTGCTTACGGCAAACAATGAAGTTCTTAAGGTTATAGCCGAAGGAACGAAAGAAAAGCCAGCCAAGTATTCTCAGAGTCAGCCCAATCAACCTCGTTTTATTGAAGCCGTTGCACGGTTAATTGTCTACGATGTGGAAAATGGCTTGGTACTTCTCAAAGGGGACGCTCATTTGGTTCAGGGCTTTGATTCGTTTAGTGGCGAAACTTTGGACTACGACATTGTTAACGATAAAGTCATCGTTAAGGGTTCTGAAGATGGCACAAAGCGTGTCAAATTCAAAATCAAAATGTAGTTAATGGGGGGCGCCATAACAGCGACAGTGATTGGACGCGTACAAGGCGTGTACTTTCGAGCTGCTACACAAATTGAGGCCAACAAGCTTGGCATAACTGGCTGGGTGAAAAACACCGCAGAGGGTGATGTATATGTAGAGGCCGAAGGAAATGAGGAAAATCTAGAGCAATTTATACTTTGGCTGAACAAGGGGTCAAAGCTTGCCAAGGTGGCGCAAGTTATCGTCGAAAGCAGCGATGCTTTCGACTCATTTCAGGGCTTTGATATTCGCAGTTAGTTTGCGTTTAGCTATCCAGTGCTTCAGAAATTCTCTGCTTCACTTCGTATAACGCACCAACACCGCTCACCACGGAAAATTTTATTCCAGTTGGACTTTCAAGTGCATCGTCGCTGTAGTAATCAACCAGAGGTTGAGTTTGCTCGTGATAAACACCCAAACGATCACGAACAATTTCGTTGAGGTCGTCGGCTCTTTGAATTAATGGCTCGCCCGTTTGGTCGTCTTTGCCATCGACCCTTGGCGGATTAAAGGTAACGTGATACGTTCTGCCCGAGGTCAAATGCACGCGTCTGCCAGACATTCTTGCAACAATATCCTCATCGGGAACTTGAATTTCGATAACGTGATCGATGGCAACACCTTCTGTTTTTAGTGCATCTGCTTGACCGATGGTGCGTGGAAAGCCATCCAGCAAATAACCGTTCTCACAATCAGGCTCTTGAATGCGTTCTTTAACCAGTCCGATGATGATGTCGTCCGATACCAGGCCGCCATGATCCATCACTTTTTTTGCCTCAATACCTAGAGGTGTTCCAGCTTTAACCGCAGCGCGCAACATGTCTCCTGTTGAGATTTGTGGGATACTGAATTTCTCACAAATGTGAGTTGCTTGAGTGCCTTTGCCTGCACCCGGTGGTCCTAGTAGGATAATGTTCATGGTGATTTCTATGTTAAACCTTAAATTTTAAATGATGGTAGTTTTTGTTCGACTTTTGATTTTTTTAATACGACGTAATCTGGCAAGCCATTCTTATACGGAGGGTAGTTCTCGCCTTCGATGAGTGGTGCTAAATACTCACGGCATTTGTCAGTGATTGAGAAGCCGTCTTCAGAGATGTAATCTTCAGGCATCATTTTCTCAACATTGGCAACGTCTTTTAGTTCGCCTATGCCGATTTCCCAAGTGTATGGATTGTTTGATGTGCGAATGATTGCCGGCATCACCGAGTTTTTACCTTCAAGCGCTAACTCAACAGCCGCTTGGCCGAGTGCATAGGCGTGCTCAACATCTGAATTGGACGATAAGTGGCGCGCCGAGCGTTGAAGATAATCCGCGACAGCCCAGTGGTATTTGTAGCCGAATTTTTCTTTAATTAGATTGGCAACAACTGGTGCAGCGCCGCCGAGTTGCGCGTGCCCGAAGTCATCACGTGTGCCTTGTTCTGCAAGGAAGCGGCCATCTGGCCATTTTGTTCCTTCAGAAACAACAATAGTGCAGTAACCAAATTCCCTTACGTTGTTGTCGACTTTTTTCATGAACGCTTCTTCATCAAAGTCTATTTCTGGGAAAAGAATGACAACAGGAATAGAGCTGTTAACCATGCCGCCAGCAGCGGCAATCCAGCCCGCATGTCTGCCCATTACCTCAAGAACGAAGACCTTGGTAGAAGTGGCGCACATTGAGGCCACGTCAAAGCTAGCCTCCATTGTTGATACTGCGATGTATTTTGCAACAGAGCCAAAACCGGGGCAGTTGTCCGTTACTGGCAAGTCGTTATCAACTGTTTTGGGTATATGAATTGCTTGAATTGGATAGCCCATGCTCTCAGATAATTGCGACACTTTCAGGCAGGTGTCTGCCGAGTCACCACCACCGTTGTAGAAAAAATAACCAATATTGTGCGCCTTAAAAACTTCGATGAGACGCTCATACTCCGCTTTATTCGCCTCTAAAGATTTCATCTTGTAGCGGCATGAGCCAAAGCCACCAGACGGTGTGTGCTTCAGTGCTGCGATGTCTGCATCGGTTTCAAGTGAGGTGTCGATGAGGTTCTCGGTTAGCGCGCCGATAATGCCATTTTCACCGGCATAAACTGTGCCGATTTTGTCTGAATGTTTGCGTGCTGTTTCAATCACACCACAAGCGGAGGCGTTAATTACTGCGGTTACACCGCCCGATTGTGCATAAAAAGCGTTTTTCATATTGAGTTGTTCTGCTGTTTGATCGAGATGAATTTTATGATTGATAAAACAAGTTCTTTAGCTGCGGAAAGTATATCAGGTCGCTATAAAATCCCGTTCAATTATTTTATATTGTTGTTTAATTAATTTGTGTTGATTGGTAAGATTTCAGAAAAATCAACAATGTTAGTAAAGCCAGGCACAGTCTTGGATTCTATTTTTGAGCTGGGCTTGCTGATAGCAACAATGTACTTGATATCAAACTGTTTGGCGGATTTTAAGACATCCAAGGAGTCGTCAAAAAAGATCGTTCGCTCTTTATTCAAATTAAGTTCGGCCGACAGTTGCTTCCAAAAACCCTGTTCCTGTTTGGCAACACCATAGTCGTGTGAGGAGATAATGCCGTCAAAATAACCCTCTAACTGTACGATTGACATTTTAAGCTTGATGGTTTGTCGGTGTGCGTTGGTGGCTAGGATGATTTTTTTATTGTTGACTCTAGCCTCAACAAGGAAATCTTTGACGTGAGGCAATACTTGGATTAAATGAGAAATGTTGAGTTTAAGCTCGACAATGTCCAACTCGAATTTGGCTTGCCAATAATCCAGACAATACCAACTGAGTTTGCCCATTTCGGCTTTGAGTATTGGCATAATAGTGTCTTTGGCCTCTTGATGGCCGATGTTGTGCTTCTCAGCATAAACCAGAGGTAAGTATTCCATCCAAAAATGCAGGTCAAAATTCAGATCAAGCAGTGTGCCGTCTAAGTCCAGAAGAATGGTATCAATTTCTTGCCAATCGATGGCTACTGAGGGTTTATTTTCTGCGCCAAGTGGTGCCATTAGAGCCGTCTTCAAGAATAATATCAAGCGCCATAAGTTCGTCTCGAATTTGATCCGACATGGCGAAATCTTTCGCTGCTCTTGCGTCGTTTCTTTGGCGAATTTTATCGTCAATTTCAGTGTCCGAGAGTGCCACACCTTGTTTTAGAAAGACTTCCGCATCGCCTTCAAGAATACCAATAAAGCCACCAAGTTTTCGCAGAAGTTGCGCTAAGGCGCCCGCCTGGTCTAGATCCTTTTTGCGCTCGGTATTGATGTGTTTGGCGACTTCGAAAAGAATACTAAGAGCAATCGGGGTGTTGAAGTCGTCATCCAAGGCAGTGTTAAAACGATTCTCATAGTCAAAGCGCATTGCCACTTCGTTCATTGCGGAGTCACTGGCGCTAAGGCCGCGAATGGCTGTGTAGAGACGCGTCAGTGCGGTTTTGGCATTGGAAAGATTTTCGTCGCTAAAGTTAAGCGGTGAGCGATAATGACTGCTCATAATAAAGTAGCGCAATGATTCGCCGTCATATTTTTCTAACACGCCGCGAATGGTAAAGAAGTTATTGAGCGATTTGCTCATTTTTTCGTCATTAATTTTTACGAAGCCGACATGCATCCAAGTGTTGACGAACTTACAATCATTAGCGCCTTCGGATTGTGCAATTTCGTTTTCATGATGCGGGAACGTTAAGTCCATACCGCCGCCGTGAAGATCAAAATGATTGCCTAAATGATGCGTTGCCATTGCCGAGCATTCGATATGCCAACCTGGACGACCATCACCCCAAGGTGAAGACCATTTAGGCTCATCTGGTTTGGCCATTTTCCACAAGACAAAATCCAGTGGATCGTTTTTATCGCTTTCCACATCAACACGAGCGCCAGCCTCTAAATCATCCAAGTTTTTGCCAGAAAGCTTGCCGTACCCTTCAAAATCTCTCACTGAGTAATAGACGTCGCCATTTTTGCCTTGATAGGCAATGCCTTTATTAATCAGGGTTTCAATCATATAAAACATTTGCTCGATTGAGTCTGTAGCGCGTGGCTCGACATCTGGCTCGAGTACACCCAAAGCGCGCTCGTCTTCGTGCATGGCGTCAATAAAGCGCTGCGTTAGCGTGTAAATATCCTCTTTGTTTTCAATCGCACGATTGATGATTTTATCATCAATGTCGGTGATATTTCTAACGTACTTCACTTCAGGAAAATTGCGGCGGAGATGGCGGGTAATAACATCAAACATTACCAAAACACGGGCATGGCCCATATGGCAATAATCGTAGACAGTCATTCCACAAACATAGATCCCGATATTCTCAGGATTAATCGGCTGAAAGACTTCTTTTTGATTGGTTAAGGTGTTGTATATCTTGAGCATAGCGACATTTTATACAAATATCAGTAAGTCGAGCGTCAAAGGCGCTAAAGCATTCAATTTGTAAGGGTTTTAACGCTCAAAGAAAGTCAAAAAATTGTATAATTATCGGGTTTTTCACATTAATTTAGGAGCTAACCATGAGCGTATTAGTAACACAACAAGCGCCAGACTTTACAGCGACTGCTGTTTTAGCAAACGGCGCAATCGTAGAAGACTTTCAACTGTCTAGCCTGAAAGGCAAGAAGATCGTATTATTCTTCTACCCACTAGACTTTACATTTGTCTGCCCATCAGAAATTTTAGCACACCATCACCGTGTGGCTGCTTTTGCTGAGCGTGGTGTTGAATTGGTTGGTGTTTCAATCGACTCAAGATTCACTCACAACGCATGGCGCAACACGGCAATCAACGACGGTGGTATCGGCGCGATTGATTTCCCGTTAGTTGCTGATATGGATCACTCAATTATGGAAGCATACGGTGTTGTTCATCCAGACGGTATTGCTCTTAGAGCTTCTTTCCTAATTGATGAAAACTTTGATGTACGTCATCAAGTCGTTAACGACCTTCCTCTAGGCAGAAACGTTGACGAAATGTTGCGTATGGTTGACGCGTTAGAATTCCACACAAGCCACGGCGAAGTTTGCCCAGCGGGTTGGACTAAAGGCGACGCGGGTATGGATGCATCACCAGACGGTGTTGCGGCTTACTTGTCAGAAAATGCTGACGACCTATAAGTCGTTGAAATACTGATAAAAAGGGGAGCTTAGCTTCCCTTTTTTGTCTCTGGAGTAGAAAAATGAAAACATACGAATGTATTATTTGCGGTTGGGTTTACGATGAAGCCAAGGGCGCACCGAAAGAAGGTCTTGCGCCAGGTACGCGCTGGGAAGATATTCCTGAGGATTGGGCTTGTCCTGATTGCGGAGCTAGTAAAGAGCAGTTCGAAATGATTGAAATCTAATAACGATCATCTTTTTCGATATAACTTTGTTAAAGATTTCACAATAAGCGCTCATTTACTAATTGTAAACTCGCGTTCTTTGATCAACCTTTGCCGTGCTATAACAAAAAATATTTCTCGTAAAACTCTCCTAGTAAAAAGTAAAATGCACACACAGTTAATAATTCAAGGTTAAGTCATGTCAAAAATATTAGTTCTGCCAGGTGATGGCATCGGTAAAGAAATAATCACGCAAGCATTAAAAGTGATTGATTCACTGAACGCTAATAATAATTTAGGCATGGAGCTTGTTCACGGCCTAATTGGCGGCAGCGCTTATGACGAAACTGGTTCGCCATTACCGGAAGAGACATTAAAAGCAGCAAAAGAATGCGACTCGATTTTGCTTGGCGCCGTTGGTGGTTACCAATGGGAGGTACTAGATAGACCGCTTCGCCCAGAGCGCGGCTTGCTTGGCCTTAGAGCGGAGATGGATTTATTTTCCAACCTTCGTCCGGCCATTCTTTACCCTCAACTTGCAGCTGCTTCGTCGCTTAAAGAGGAGATCGTTTCAGGCCTAGACCTAATGATTGTTCGTGAGTTGGTTGGCGGTATATACTTTGGCGAGCCTCGCGGCATCGAAGTCAAAGACGGCCAGCGTTTTGGCATTAACTCGGCAACTTACTTCGAATCAGAAATTGCTCGTATCGGTCATTCAGCGTTCCAAATTGCACAAAAAAGAGACAAGCGCGTTTGTTCGGTTGATAAGGCCAATGTTTTGGAAGTATGCGAACTTTGGCGCGAAGTGATGGAGGAGGTCTCTAAAGACTATCCAGATGTTGAGCTTTCGCACATCTACGTTGACAACGCCGCTATGCAACTCGTCAAAGCGCCAAAACAATTTGACGTGATGGTGACAAGCAACTTATTCGGCGACGTGCTTTCAGATTGTGCTGCGATGCTCACAGGCTCGATTGGCATGCTGCCATCGGCATCTCTTAACAAAGACAACTTTGGCATGTACGAACCAATTCACGGCTCTGCACCGGATATTGCTGGCAAAGACATTGCCAATCCGCTGGCAACCATCCTGTCGGTTGCAATGATGTTGCGTTACTCACTCAACCAGACGGACCTAGCAGGCAAGATTGAAGTGGCAGTGAACACTGTGCTTGATCAGGGCTATCGTACGGGTGATATTGCTGCACAAGGTGATACAGTCATTGGCACCGAGGAAATGGGCGACAGGGTTGTCGCGGCACTAAAATAAGCTAAATTTTGTCAATATTATTGTTGTCGAGCCTCTCAAAACCAGTCGCTTATTAAATATAAACTCCTACTTTTTCGAGACTCTTACGCCTCAATCTAGACAAAATTTTAACTTATTTGCCAAAAGACAAAACCGGCAGAATCTCTGTTGTTGGCATTCTTAAAAACAGTCATTTATAATTTATAAACTCCTGTTTTACGAATGCCTTATGCCTCGAAATAAATAAAATTAAGCTTATTTAACAAGCACACCTCAGAAAAAAAAGCGATCTCTTGGTTGTCGTGTCGAGCCCTTCAAAAACAGCCACTTATCTTTTTTTGGCTATTTTCGTGGTTAAGATGCTCGTGAAACTACAAGTACAATAAATAGAAACATAATAATAGCAATCGGCACAAGCAAAACTAGTGCTGTTAGTGCTTGATTGCCCAGCGCCCTCCAGGCAGAAAAACCTTGCACTTGCCCTAGGCAGTGTAGAGCAATCACAAACGACCATACATTCAAAACAACCTCGGCAATAGCGATGATACCAAACGCAACGCCACTTTGCACGGGCACCATTGGCAGCGAATCTGAAAATGTAGTATGTTGGTAGTTAAACAGGTCGAAGCCGTAGAACATAAACAAAGGGACATAAAGGGCAATGGCGGCAATGATTGGAATATAACTCCATGCATAAGCGGCGCGGATTTGTTCTTGAGTTGCTTTGCCGCCCAGCCATTTTCCAGTCCAACGAGTCAGGCCACTTACTAGGTACAACAAAAGGATTGTAATCAGAGGAAAAATGGCTACAATAATGAAAAACACCCAAAGTAACGACATGTCGTAACCCCAGCCCTCTGCACTTGCTGCAGAAACACCATACGAAACGCCTGTAAGCGCAAGTAGTACCAACACGAGATAAGTTGGGTTGGTATCAACAATACGCTGAATGGTTGAGCGAGGCTGAAGCCAGATTGATTTGTATGGGTTGAACGATGTTTGTTGTTCGTTTTCCATTTTTCCCCCGGAGATTTGTTATAGGAACTATTCTACTATTGTGAACTGCAATTTATATAGGGTTTTCACCATTAATATAATGCCGAACCTTGTGGCACATGGCTAATATAGATTTTACTCGGCATCAATAAAGCGCCATAAAAATAACGCAGCAACCGTTCGATACGGTTGCCATTGATTTGAAATCTCAATAATTTCGCTCATTTCTAACTCTTTATCACCGCTTGAATAGAGTTGATTAATCGCCCTGATGATTCCGATGTCTTTTAGTGGAAAAATGTCTGGCTCCAGTAGGTAGAACATGCCAAACATTTGTGCCGTCCAAGGACCAACCCCTTTAATACCGGTCAGCTCTTCAACAATCTCAGGATAGTCTCGATTTTGCCAATGGGCGGCGTCATTGATTTTATTGGCTCTAAAGTGCTCGGCAATATTAATGCAATACTGAGTCTTTTGATTGGAGAGTCCACATGCTCTCAATTTATCAAAGCCCGCCGCAAGAACGTTTACAGTTGTTATTTCGCCAACGACATCAATAATTCTTTGCCAAATGCTCGCCGCCGCTTTGACGGATATTTGTTGCGAGACAATCGAACGTAGCAGCGACTCCAGGGCGCTTTTATCGTCATCAAAAGCGTGATTGTTGTGATTTTCTATGATTGTTGCTAATTTTTCGTCTTGTTGACACAAATAATCGATTGATTCTTGCCAATAATGCGGTTTTTTCATAAAAAATGGAAACTTTGTTAAAAAATAGTCAAATTTGATCAAAAAACATCAATAAATAGTAAATTTATGCCATAAAACAGCAGTTTTTATCAAAATATTGTCAAATATATAGTGTAAATGGATAATTTCTAAAATTTACTTGTTGTTACAAGTAATATCGATAGTTTATTGTATCTGAGCATGATAACCTTAATCATCATCGTATAATTCTCGTCATACAACCAAGGGTTTATTATGAGCAATAAAAGAAACGTGACTTTCATCGGACTGGGTACGATGGGCTACCACATGGCGGGGCATTTGTCCAAATCGAACTTGGCCAATGTTACGGTTTACAATCGAACTACTGCAAAAGCAGAGCAATGGCTGGGTGAGTTCGAGGGTGCAATGGCGGCCACACTTAAAAAAGCTGTGTCGAGTGCCGATGTCATCATGACTTGCGCGGGGAGGGATGAAGACATGATGGAGATTGTTTTTTCTGAAAATGGTCTTTACCCACATCTCAAGGATGGTGCAATATTTGTTGATCACACAACCACTTCGTTTAAATTGGCTCAACATCTGAGTGACTCTTTAAAAGAAAAGAATATTTGTTTTATTGATGCGCCAGTCAGTGGCGGTGAAGCGGGTGCGGTGAACGGTGTGTTAAGCGTTATGGCCGGTGGCAATAAAGACGCCTTAGAGTGCGCCGCGCCACTCATGGAGTCGTATTCAAAAAATATCAGCTATATGGGCGAGTCCGGTTATGGCCAATTGGCCAAAATGGTCAATCAGATTTGTATTGCGGGTTTGTTACAGGGTTTGTCAGAGGGTTTGCAATTTGCAGAGGCAGAAGGCATGAATATGGACAGTTTGCTCTCAGCAATTTCGGGCGGTGCGGCACAATCTTGGCAGATGGATAATCGAGCAAGCACCATGCACAAACGAGAGTTTGACTTTGGTTTTGCGATTAAGTGGATGGTGAAGGACCTAGGGTATTGCCTGGATCGAGCCAAAGACAACGAGTCTCAACTGGATTTCACTCAAGAGGTTTACGATCGATACGTCACTCTAATGGACAAGGGGCACACTTATAGCGATACTTCGTCTCTAATGACTTATAACGAACTGATCAAATAAAGACCTATGAGCGCTGAACAATGGTGGTTTTTTATCACCGCTTGCACCATTCTTAATATTGCCCCAGGGCCTGACACGATGTACATCATGTCAAAAACCATCGCTCAAGGTCGAAGAGCTGGGCTGCTTTCCTCTGTTGGGGTCTGCAGTGGTGCGATGATTCACGCGAGCTTGGCGGGGCTTGGTCTGTCAGCTATTCTTACAACCTCTCCCGATATTTTTAATACGATTAAGTGGGTTGGTGCGATTTATCTAATTTACTTGGGCTACGTTACCATCGCCGCGACATTTGCCTCGTCCGATAACGCCAAAGAAGAAAAAAGCGAAACAACAAAACAACATTCCGCTTGGCGCATTTATTACCAAGCTATTTTGGTGGATTTGCTCAACCCTAAAACTGCGCTTTTCTTTCTCGCATTCATTCCGCAATTTATTGATAACGAGGCAGGCAGTTATTTTTGGCAGTTTATTTTGTTGGGCTTGGTCGTCATCACGAATGCGCTTATCATTGAATGTGGCTTGGTTTTCCTTGGCGAGCGATTGACGCAATTTATGCGCAACAATACTTCACTTGCGTGTTGGCTTGAGCGCAGCGTTGGCTTGGTTCTGGTCGGCATTGGCTTTAATCTTTTTTGGTGATTTAAAGCCTTTTTATCCCAAGCCAAGTACAATGCTAGCCAAGAAAACAAACATCGGTGTACGTTGGGTTTTGTATAGAGTTTACTATTAATTTTGGAGAAATAATGAGTGCAAATAGCGACACCATTCAAAGAATTAAAGAGCAGTATGCCACTTGGCAACATGCTTTATTTTGGCTAGGAATTTTTGTTAATTTCTTAGTTTTTTATCTCGTAATTTCTAATTTGTCTTATGTCGGACTGGCGATGCCAGTCATTCAAGGTCTCTATCTTGCTATGTGCTTTAAGGCTTATGCAAAAGGCTTTAACCCGCTTATGATCATCATTCCTTTGTATGTTGTCTCAGGTGCGTTGTACATGTCACTTAGTTCGGTGATGTAAGAACGGTGTCACTATCTAGTACAATCCAAAGAGTAAAAGAACGCTACACCACTTTGCAACATGCTTTATTTTGGCTAGGAGTTTTTGTTAATTTCTTGGTTTTCTACCTTGTAATTTACAACTTGACTGCCATGGGATGGTTTTTTCCAGTTTTTCAAGGCCTGTATCTTCCTGTGTGTGTTATGGCTTATGTCAAAGGCTTTAAAGCATTAAACATTATCACCCCTTTGTTTGTTGTTTCAGGTGTTATATATATGGCACTGAGTTCAGTAATTTAATTATATAAAATATAATCATGAGTAATTTATCAGAAAAAGAATGTATCGCCTGTAGCGGTTGGGTGCCGAAGCTTGTCGGTGAGGCGCTTGCCAATCTGTACGCCGAGCTTGGTAATGAGTGGGGTGTGGTTGATGAGCATCACCTTGAAAAAACATACAAGTTTAGCAATTTTAGAAAAGCGTTAGACTTTACCAATGCGGTTGGAGAATTAGCAGAAGAGCAAAACCATCACCCTGATATTTTTCTCGCTTGGGGCAAGGTTAAAGTGACCATTTGGACGCACAAGATTGATGGCCTTACTGAGAGTGATTTTGTCTTTGCTGCCAAGGCCGACGACGCGCTAGAGGGTTAATGAGGCAAAAACCAAAACTTTCCAATATTCACACTGTCGCGAAAAGCAATATTTTTCGCGTGGAGTCGATGGATGTTGAGTTTTCGAATGGCGCAACAAGAACTTATGAGCGTTTAAACCCGAAGGGCAGGGGCGCGGTTTTAGTCATTCCGATGCTCGATGATGACACCGTGCTGATGATTTATGAATACGCAGGCGGTACTGAGCGCTATGAACTCGGCTTGACCAAAGGCAAGATTGATGCCGGTGAAACACCCATTGAGGCCGCGGGACGTGAACTCAAAGAAGAGATTGGCTACGGCGCCAATAAACTAACCTTTCTAAAAACCATCACCTTGGCACCCGGCTATCAATCCAATACGACACACATTGTGTTGGCCGAGGATTTATACGAGCAATGGGAGGAAGGCGATGAGCCCGAGCCTCTCGAAATCGTAAAACACAAACTCTCGGATCTCGAGCAACTTACCTATAACGAAGATTTGACCGAGGCACGAAGCATATTAGCGCTTTATATGGCGAGAGATATTATTCAGAGTCGTTAGCCGTGCTGCAAATACCGAGTGAATTTTGGCTTGACCAAGCAAACACACCCTTTCCCGAAGTTAGTCTTGCTTTAAATGAACCTAACGGCCTCATTGCCATTGGCGGTGAATTATCAACTGAGCGTTTGTTAGATGCCTACAGCAAAGGCATCTTCCCGTGGTACAGTGAGGGCGAGCCGATTCTTTGGTATTCACCAGACCCGAGAATGGTGATAAGCCCTGAGAACTTTCATTTGTCTAAAAGTTTGTCCAAAGTGATTCGCTCAGAGCGATTTGAAGTAAGGAAAAATACCAGTTTTGAAAAAGTAATTAACCTCTGTCGAAATGTAGTCAGGGCAGAGCAGGGTGGCACTTGGATTGATGACGACATGGTCAGTGCTTACTGCGTCCTTCATCAGAAAGGCTATGCGCATTCGTATGAAGTGTACGAGGAAGGTGTATTGGTGGGCGGGCTTTACGGGGTTGCGCTAGGCAAGGTGTTTTTTGGTGAGTCGATGTTCTCTCTGGTTAGTAATGCTTCAAAAGTTGCCTTCGCCAGCTTGCTGCAGAGTGGCACTTACAAGTTGATTGATTGCCAGGTGGAAAATGAGCACTTGAAAAGTCTCGGTGCCATCAATATCCCGAGGGATTTGTTTGTACAACAGCTGAAGGCCTTTGTGTAAAATAGCGCTATTAAAGAAAAACCGGTAAGCGCCATGAAAAAAATACTGAAAATAACGATGATTGTCTCATTTGTAATCGCTCTGAGTGCGTGTGGCAGAATGGGTGACCTAACGCCAGCAACAGCAAATCAAAGCAGTTCAGCGTCGACATCAAGTGCCGCTTAAGCTCAAACTCGTTGAACACATTTTCTTTTCAAAACAAAATATTGCATGCTGAGTCTGTTTCTGTAACAGACCTGATGGCGGCGTACGGCTCGCCACTCTACATTTATTCAAGAGCCGAAATAGAAGCCAACTGGCGTGAATTCGACCAAGCTTTTGGCGATCATCCGCATTTAATCTGCTACGCAGTAAAGGCCAACTCTAATTTGGCGGTTCTTAATGTGCTCGCCAAAATGGGCTCTGGCTTTGATATTGTTTCTATTGGTGAACTCCAGCGCGTTATTGCTGCTGGCGGAGATCCCACCAAATGCGTATTCTCCGGCGTGGCAAAAACCCGCAGCGATATTCAGCAGGCTTTAGATATTGGCATTTATTGCTTCAACGTAGAATCTGCGGGCGAACTGGATAGAATTGAATCGGTCGCTAGCGCATTAGGTGTTCAAGCACCTATCTCGATTCGGGTGAATCCCGATGTCGATGCAAAAACGCATCCTTATATTTCGACCGGTTTAAAAGAGAACAAATTTGGCGTTGATATTGAAGCATCAAGGGCTTTGTATCACAAGGCGCAACAATCAGACTCGCTTAATGTTTGCGGTATGGATTGTCATATTGGTTCGCAAATAACTGAAGTGTCGCCGTTTATTGATGCGCTTGATAAAGTATTGAATTTGATTTCTCAATTAAGTGAAGACGGTATTGACATTCAGCATCTGGATTTGGGTGGCGGTGTTGGCATTACTTACGACGATGAGCAAACGATTGATATTGCGGATTATATTCAAGCAGCGTTGGCGAAGGTTGGTGAATTGGAAATTTTGCTAGAACCTGGACGTGCCATTGTCGGCAATGCCGGTGTTTTTGTCACTCGAGTAGAATATTTAAAGCAAAATGATGACAAGTCATTCGCCATTATCGATGGTGCAATGAACGATTTGTTGCGTCCAGCACTTTATGGCGCTTATCATAAAGCCCTTGCTGTGAATGAAAATTCAACAGGGGTGAAAGACACTTGGGATTTGGTTGGCCCAGTATGCGAAACAGGGGACTTCTTGGCGAAAGGCAGGGAGCTCACTTTGGCTCAGGGTGATTATGTTGCTTTGATGTCTGCAGGAGCGTATGGTTTTACCATGAGCTCGAACTACAATACCCGACCAAGGGTTGCTGAGGTGATGGTTTCTGGCGATACGCACACGCTTGTGCGCAAGAGAGAGACTATTGAATCTTTATTTGAAAACGAATTTACACTGGACACTTAATCATGAAATTAACAAACAATCAAAAAAGGTACTTACGTTCATTGGCGCACGATTTAAAGCCTGTGGTGATGGTGGGTCAGCACGGTTTGAGTGATGCTGTACTTGCAGAGCTTCAATCCAGCATGGAGATTCATGAGCTATTAAAAATTAAAGTACGTGCTGATAATCGCGAAGAAAAACAACAAATTATTGATAAAATTGTTGCCTCGTCAGAGGCGGCTATCGTTCAAGTCATTGGCGGCGTATTGGTAATCTACAAGCCTTTCGATGAAGATCAAGTGATAACTTTACCGAGGAAGTAAAGACCTCTAACATGAACATTGCAATCAGTGCTGCAGAGACTTCAGGCGATTTAGTCGCCTCTGCACTGGTTAAATCCCTGCTAGAGTTAAATCCAGAATGCCGCATAGAAGGCATGGCGGGCGATAAAATGGCCGCTGCTGGCTGTCAAACACTGTGGCATTTAAATAAAGTTAATGTGATGGGCTTTAGTGAAGTTCTGAAAAAACTGCCCTCACTATTGCGCCTGCGAAAGACCATGGTGTCTCACTTCTGCGAACAAAATCCCGATGTATTTATTGGCGTTGATGCGCCTGATTTTAATTTTAAGATCGAGCGACAGCTAAAAGCTCGTGGCATTAAAACCGTGCACTTTGTCAGCCCTTCTGTCTGGGCTTGGCGCTCAAGTCGCATCAAAAAAATCAAAGAATCAACAGATTTGATGTTGTGCATGTTTCCTTTCGAGGTGGATTTTTATAAAAAGCATGGGCAAAAAGCGCTGTTTGTTGGCCATCCTTTGGCGGAAACACTAGCACCACGTGTTGGCCACAAGCAAGGAAAAAAAGTACTGTTGATGCCGGGCTCTCGTGAGGCTGAAATTAAATCTTTATTGCCCGAGATGGTGGACGCTTTGAGATTAATGAAAGCGCAAGATGAAGAGGTTAGTTTTTCATTGGCGTTGGCGAGCACGAATTTACAAGCTTGGGTGGAAGAGAAAACCTCAGGGCTAGATATTGAGGTTAGCATCGGCGATGCTCATCAGAAAATCTCACAAGCGGACTTGGTTATTGTTGCTTCGGGCACGGCGACGCTCGAGATTGCGATGTTAGGTGTACCGATGGTTGTTGTTTATAAGCTTTCAGCAATTAGTTATCAAATTGCCAAACGCTTATTAAAAACGGACTATGTCTCGTTGCCGAATGTTATACTGGGCAAAGAGGCAGTGCCAGAGCTGCTTCAGGACAAAGCAAATGCCTATAATATCGCAAGTTCTGCTTTACAGATACTGGGCGCTGATAATACGCAATTAATGGCTGAATTAAGCTCTATTCATACGCAGCTTAATCAAGGCTCTGCAGAGAAGTCGGCCAAGGCCATCTTGGAATTTATCAATGCCTAAACTGATGCGCCAAATTGTCCTTAATGCTTTATCTGAAGATATTGGTACAGGCGATATCTCATCGAGTTTACTTGATGACAACCTTGTATCCGGAAAAATTATTTGTCGCCAAAAAGCGGTTATTTCTGGCGTTGATTATGCAGCACTTTGTTTCTATGAGCTCGATCCCAATATTTCCATTGAATGGCAAGTTGAAGAAGGGGGTGTGGCAGAGCCAGGGCAAACACTTTGTTTGCTTAAAGGTCGCTCTAGAGCCATGATTAGCGCTGAGCGAACAGCGCTTAATTTTCTGCAAACATTGAGTGCGACAGCCACACAAACAAGGCAATTATCCGATCTTATTTCTCACACGAAAACCAAACTTCTCGATACGCGAAAGACCTTGCCCAATCTTCGTCAGGCACAAAAACAAGCGGTTAAAAGCGGTGGTGGCGTTAATCATCGCATGGGTCTTCACGACTGCGTCATGCTCAAAGAAAACCATATTGCCGCGATTGGTTCACTTGAGAGTGCAATCACTAGAGCCTTAGAGTCGTTCCCAGATAAGCCGGTGATTGTTGAGGTAGAAACGCTGGATCAATTGGATCAAGCACTCGCTATTGGTGGAATTATGCGAATATTGTGTGATAATTTTGATCCAAGAGTGTTGGCAGAGGCCGTTAGAAAAACAAATGGAAAATACCCATTGGAGGCTTCAGGAAATATTGACGAAAGTAATATTCAAGAATTTGCAGAAACCGGAGTCGACTATATTTCTATTGGCGCTATTACCAAGCACATCCGAGCAATCGACCTATCTTTGCAGTTTGAGATTATTGCAAAATAATTTCGGCAACGGTCTTAATGAGAGGTTAGGCGCTAGCCAAAAAAGGAGGGCTTATGCTATCCTTTTTCGTGTTGTAACGAAGTGGTTTGCCGTCAAGATCTTTAACGTTGCCACCTGCACCCTCAAGTATACAAACGCCCGCCGCTGTGTCCCATTCCGAGCACGGCCCGAATTTTGGATAATGATGGTGTTTTCCTTCAGCAATAGTGCAGAATTTAAGCGCACTGCCTAGCAGAAAAAGCTCAAAATCCGATTTGTCGCCGAGGTGTTTTTGCAGTTGTTTATTTGTTGAGGAATAATGACCAATGACAACATTTTGCCAGCGCTTTGGCTGTGATGTTTGTAGCGAGCAGCAAACATTGTTAAGTTGTTTTACGCTTGTCTCACCGGGTAGCCTGTAATAGTGAACCTTGCTGAAAGGCGCGTAAATGAGGCCAAAGACTGGGTAGTTATTTTTGATAAAAGCAATGTTGATGCAAAAATCATAATTTCCATCGAGAAAATCTCGGGTGCCGTCCAGCGGATCAATCAGCCAATACTCATCCCATTTTTTGCGAATTTCAAAAGGAATTTCTTGCGACTCTTCTGAAAGTACCGGTATGCCGGGTGTGAGTCGTTCCAGCTCTTCGCTAATCAATTTATGAGCGGTTTCATCAGCAAGTGTTAAAGGTGTATTGTCCGACTTGACAGTGATGTCTAGCTTTTCTCTATGAAGCGTCATGATGCCCTCCCCGACTTGCGAAGTGAGCTCGATGAGCTGGGGTAATAGTGCTGCAAACATGGGTTTAATCATACCCCTTGTCGCATTGCGACCAAAGAAAAATGGTGGGCCTACTTGGACTTGAACCAAGGACCAATCGATTATGAGTCGACTGCTCTAACCAACTGAGCTATAGGCCCCAAACTTAAATGGTTACTCCAAGAAGCTTTGTAATTTGTGCGCTCGTGAAGGGTGTCTTAGCTTGCGTAGTGCCTTGGCTTCGATTTGACGAATTCTTTCACGCGTAACATCAAACTGACGACCCACTTCTTCCAAGGTGTGGTCAGTGCTCATGTCAATACCAAAACGCATCTTCAAAACCTTGGCTTCTCTAGGAGATAAGTTTGCCAGAAGATCGCCGGTAGTCTCTTTGAGACTTTCTTTGGTTGTAATTTCAACCGGGGAAGAAAGTTTTTCGTCTTCAATAAAGTCGCCAATTGTTGAGTCTTCATCATCACCCACTGGGTTTTCCATTGATAAAGGCTCTTTAGCAATTTTAAGAATTTTATTAATTTTGTACTCTGGCAATTCCATCTCTACTGCCAACTCTTCTGGTGTTGCTTCACGGCCAAATTTTTGTAGAAGTTGACGTCTGACGCGATTAAGTTTGTTGATCGTCTCAATCATGTGAACCGGGATACGAATCGTACGCGCTTGGTCAGCAATCGAACGCGTAATCGCTTGACGAATCCACCAAGTAGCGTAAGTTGAGAATTTGTAGCCACGACGGTATTCAAATTTATCGACCGCTTTCATCAAGCCAACGTTGCCTTCCTGAATAAGGTCTAAGAATTGTAGACCACGGTTGGCGTACTTTTTCGCAATGGAGATTACCAGGCGCAAGTTAGCTTCAATCATTTGTGATTTTGCTTTTTTCGCTCTACGGTCGCCAGCACGCAATGTTTTGTTAATTTCTTTTAGCTCTGTGATAGTCATTTGCATAGCCCCTTGGTTTTCCAAAAGGTTTTTCTGGGCGTAGTAAATTTCGTCTTTACACGCGTCCATTGCATCTTTAATTTTGCCTTCAGCCTTGATTGTCTTTGTCCATTCAAAGTTGGTTTCGTTGCCAGGGAAAGTATCGTAGAACACCGCCTTGTCAATACCGGCATAATTAAGCGCTTCACGAATAACTTTTTCTTGTTTTTGCACTTTATTTACACGATCAACAACCAATTCCATCATTGTGCCAACCAACTTAGGTGCAAGTCTTAAGTCAGAGATAGCCGTTGAGAATTTGTGTCTTGCTTTAACGGTTTTAGCGTCTTGGTAGCCGTGCTTCTCGTTGGCATTGGTGTAGGTTTTGAAGGTTTTTTGAATTTTGTCAAAACGCTCGTACACTTTTTCTTCGTTTGGACCTGTGTACTCCAATTCGTCGTATTCTTCGTCAAATTCGTCTTCTTCAAGATCGATGCCTGCGGCTTCGGCTTCAGCCACCACTTTAGCATGCTCAGCATCTCTCTCAGCAATTAGCACTTGCTTTTCTTCAAATTCTTCTGCGTCGCCTTGGTAGCCAATGACAACGTCAGTCATCTTACACTTACCTTCTTCTAAACGAGTATAAGCCTTGAAAAAGTATTCTGAAATAGCAGGGTAAAGCGTGATTGATTGCAAGATTTCGAAAACGCCCGCTTCAATTTCCTTGGCGATACGAACTTCATCTTTTTGTTCTAAAAGTTCAACAACGCCCATTTCGCGCATGTACATACGCACAGGATCTGTTGTTCTACCGAACTCGGAGTCAAGTGCCGCTAATGCCGCAACAGCAGCTTCCGCTGAAGTTGATTGCGCTTTGGCGCCCGATTCAATAACTAGTGTGTCTGCATCTGGTGCTTCGTCCGACACATTAATGTCCAACTCTTCAAGAATAGTAACAATCGGCTCCATCTGCTCAGGTGTGAGCAAATCTTCAGGCAGCATATCGTTAATTTCAGAGTAGGTTAGGTAGCCACGCTCCTTACCTTTCATGATTAAGTTTTGCAGGGCTTGCTTGTGTTCTTTATTAGTGGATTTCATAAGTGGTCTTTTGAGCGAACAGGGGGTGCATTATACATAAGTTTTTGCCGTGAATTCAGCGCCTTGGCAGGGCTGCGGTTACTTGGCGTCAGTGAATATTGAGCTGATTGACTCTTCCTTACTGATGCGTCTAATGACGTTAGCAAGAGATGGCGCAATCGATAGTTGCCTAATTTTTGTACAGCTTACAGCATCGGCAGTCAATGGGATGGTGTTGGTGATTACCAATTCATCCAAAGTTGAGTTGTTGATGTTGTTAATTGCGTTGCCAGATAGTACGGCATGCGTTGCATAGGCCACAACTTTGGTAGCGCCTTTTTCTTTAAGAATGTCGGCTGCTTGGCAAAGTGTGCCAGCGGTATCAACCATGTCGTCAATCATCACACAAGTGCGACCTTCAACATCACCAATAACATTCATCACTTTGACCATGTTTGGTGCTGGACGTCTTTTGTCAATGATGGCAAGATCAGCGTCATTAATTTTTTTCGCAGCGGCTCTCGCTCTGACCACACCACCAACATCGGGTGATACGACAACAACATCTTCAAAGTTTTGCGCAAGAATGTCGTTAACAAGAACAGGCTGTGCGTAGATGTTATCAATTGGAATATCGAAAAACCCTTGAATTTGGTCGGCGTGTAAATCCATCGTCAAGATGCGATCAACGCCTGCTGCCTCAATCATTTTGGCGACTAATTTAGCAGTAATTGGTACACGAGTCAGGCGTGAACGTCTGTCTTGTCTAGAGTAGCCAAAATAAGGAACAACCGCAGTAATGCGTCCTGCAGAAGAGCGATGAAGAGCATCCACAATCACCAATAACTCCATCAGAGTTTCGGCCGGTGAGGGGCCACAAGTTGGCTGGATAACAAACACATCGCAACCACGAACGTTGTCTAGAATTTCAACTTGCGCTTCGCCATCACTAAATTTGCCGACAAAGGCTTTGCTTTGGTCAATTTCTAGGTTTTGAATAATCTCAGAAGAGAGGCCTGGATTAGCGTTACCGCTAAAGATTTTGATTGTGTCTAATGACATAGCTAGTAATGTGTTTTTTAAGTGTGTAAATTATACGCCAAAAATTGTCAAAATTAATTTCACAAGTAGATCTTTGAGGGTATTTTTCTATTATTTTTTTAATTACCTATCTTGTGGATCGTTGGACAAGTTTTGACACTTTCCCCGTTACAATCATTAGCAATATTGTTCCGAATCCAAACACATAAAAGCCGCTATGCACCTGGATGTTGGCAATAGCACCCAGTTTAACTGTTACTACTAAAAGAGCGACAATCATGACGTCTAACATTGCCCAACGTCCATACTCGTGCATGACATTTAAGATTTTATTATGCTTATCACGACTTGTTTTTTTCGATAACAGTAAATAAAGGGTTGATATTTTCAGTACTGGTAGAACGACACTAAAGCTCGCAACTAGAAGAAAGATAATAATTTGACCGCCCTCGAGGAGATCGAATAATCCCGTTAATATTGAGAAAGAATCTCTAATGAAGATCAGCTTTGAAATGGTCAACATGGGCAGAGAAATGCCAAGGATAAACAGTAAAGTGCCCAGTGTTAGTGCCCACCATAGGACAACTGGCCGGTCAAATAGCGTCGAAAATGTATAAAAGATCTTTTTCATATATTGCTATGCGACTGAGATTTTTGGGGTTTGATAAGGTTGGAGGAGAAAAGATGCGGTAAAAAATGGCTGGGCTGGCAGGATTTGAACCTGCGCATGACGGGATCAAAACCCGTTGCCTTACCGCTTGGCGACAGCCCAATTGTTATGCTGGTGAGGTGTTAATCGCTTGAGCGACAAAACCAAACCATTGTTCTGGTAGTTGTTTCTTTGCTACCAAAGCATCTTTCTCTTTTTCGAAGGCCACAAAAACACAGCAACCTGTACCTGTCATTCTAGCATTATGCAGATGATTTGCAGTTGAATCTAGATGCTTAAGTGCTTGTTTTATCTCGTTTTGTAGAGAAATTGCAGCATCTAAACAGTCATTATGCAGATCAGACAGTCTCGAAAAGTCCGCTATTTTCCTTTGTACCGGCGTCATTGTCAATGCTTTGTGCGAGAATATTTCTGCTGTGGAGATATGTTTATTAATTGAAACCACTAAATAATAATACTGAGGCAAATCCATTGGCTCTAATATTTCGCCAATACCCTGCGCCCAAGCGCTTCTACCAAAGACAAAAACAGGCACGTCGGCACCTAATGTTAGCCCAATATCTGCCAATGTTTGTTGGTCTAGGTTTAGCTGCCAGAGTTCATTGAGTGCCAATAACACCGTTGCCGCATTGGAGCTGCCACCACCAAGGCCACCACCGGTTGGAATTTTCTTATCGATTGAAATATCAACACCCAACGAACTGTTTGAGTATTTTTGCAGTGCTCGAGCACTCTTGATTAGCAGGTCATCTTCGGCAGGGATGTCTTCATTGCCCTTGATGCGATTAATCTGTCTATCTTGACGTGCAGAAAAGCTAATTTCATCACAGAAATCCAGCAGCTGAAAAACGGTTTGCAGGTTGTGATAGCCATCAGCTCTTTTCGAGGTGATATGCAAAAATAGATTGATTTTTGCCGGTGAGAAATAGCTAGCTTCAGCCATTAATAAAGTGCTCTCGATAATGCTTTAGTTCGTTGATTGAATCGTAAACATCAGACAGCGCTAAATGCGCTGATTGCTTGCTTGTATGCGCTGCCGCTTTTGGCTTCCAGCGCGATACCAATTCCTTGAGCGTTGACACATCGATATGGCGATAGTGGAAAAACTTTTCCAATTCTGGCATGTAGTTGTACAAAAAACGGCGATCTTGGCAAATGGAATTACCGCACATCGGTGAGGCGCCAGCATCGACAAATTCGCGCAAAAAATCCAGTGTTTGTTTTTCGGCATCTGCAGACGATAGCGTGGAGTTTTTTACACGCTCAACAAGGCCAGATTTGCCGTGTTGATTGGTGTTCCACTCATCCATACCATCAAGGCGTTCATTGCTCTGGTGGACGGCCAAAGAGGGCCCTTCTGCAATCACATTGAGGTCGGCATCGGTTACAACCGTAGCGATTTCAATAATGACGTCGCTTTCGGGTACTAGGCCTGTCATTTCAAGGTCAATCCAAATGAGGTTTGTTGTTTTATTCATGATTTGGCTTGTTTATTGGTTACTTGCTGCTGCGTACTCTTCAAGTTTGCTTTGAGCGCCACCATTACTGAGAATTTGATTGGCTTTTTCAACGCCAGTTTTTAGGCTGTCTGCAAGTCCGCTAACATAAATTGCCGCACCAGCATTCAGAGCAACAATATCTTTGGCCGCACCTTCTTTGCCAGCAAAGGCGTCTTTAATCATTGCCAATGAATCGTCAGCGCCATCGGCGGCAATATCATTAAGACTGCCAAGGCTAAGGCCGACATCCGTAGGGTTGACGGTATAAGTAGAAACCACACCATCTTTAAGTTCGGCTACATAAGTGTCATCTGCAATTGACAACTCATCGAGTCCGTCTTTTGAATGAACCACCATGACGTGGCGCGAGCCAAGGCTTTTTAAAACGTTGGCAATGGGCTCGACTAAATTTTTATCGTACACGCCCATCACTTGATTGGGTGCTTTGGCAGGATTTGTCAGTGGCCCAAGAACATTGAAAATGGTTCTAACGGCCAGTTCTTTGCGCGGCCCAATAGCATGCTTCATTGCGCTATGGTGTGCAGGGGCAAACATAAACCCAACGCCAATCTCATCAACACAACGTCCGATTACTTCAGGACTGACAGCCAGGTTAACACCAGCCGATTCGAGTACGTCGGCACTGCCGGATTTAGAAGAAATAGAGCGGTTGCCGTGTTTGGCTACTTGGCCCCCAGCAGCTGCGACGACAAAGGCTGAGGCAGTCGATATATTAAACAGGCCAAGACCATCACCGCCGGTGCCACAGGTGTCCACCAAGTGATTGGTCGGGGAAATTTCAACTACTGTTGCCAAAGAACGCATCACTTTGGCGCTGGCTGTAATTTCTTCAATGGTTTCACCCTTCATCGAAAGACCAACTAAGAATGCGCCGATTTGTGCATCGGTTGTTTTACCGGTCATAATATCGCTCATGACACCGTGCATTTGTTCTTCGCTTAAGTCTTGTTTGGAGATAACCGCTTTGATAGCCTGTTGTATGTTCATTACTTTCTCTGTTAGTTGTTGTAAGAGTCTCTATTCATAAGGCGTTCAATATCGCCAATCTCTTTAACGAGGGATTGTGTAAGCACTTTGTTGCCCGACTCGGTGATTAGAACATCATCTTCAATTCTGATACCAATATTCCAATATTTTGGGTCAATTTTATCATTCTTGCGAATGTAAATCCCTGGTTCAACCGTCATTATCATGCCTGCCTCAAAATGGCGGTACTCGTCATTCAGTTTATATTGGCCACAGTCGTGCACATCAAGCCCCAGCCAGTGTCCTGTATTGTGCATATAAAACTCATGCAGTGGAAGATCTTCACTAATTATGCCGAGCTCTGTCAGTCCGGTTGAGATAATATGACATGCAGTGTCGTGAGCTTTATTGACTTTTTCTCCAGGCTTGAGGCAGCTAATCGCGCCTTTTTGTGCGTCAAGGACAATACTATAAATTTGTTTTTGTGCTTTGCTAAATCGGCCATTTACTGGAAATGTTCGGGTGATATCTGAGGCATAACCCTCGGTTTCACAGCCGGCATCGATCAACAACAAGTCGCCATCTTTCAGTGCTTCATTGTTTTCAATGTAGTGCAGTACACAGGCGTTAGCGCCGCCGGCGACAATGGGTGTATAAGCATGTGTTGAGTTATTTCTCGCAAACTCAGCGTCGAATAAAGCAGCAATTTCATATTCAAACATGCCTGGTTTAACGTTTGTCATTGCTTGAATGTGGGCGTTGACAGCCAAATCCGCAGAGGACTGCATATTTTCAATCTCTTTCGCATCTTTGATTAGGCGCATTTCGGAAAGGTGCTGCAAAAGAGGTTGAGCGTCAGCCGACGAGGCGATGTCTTGTGCAAGAATGTTGGTGCTATTGTTGTCGTAATAAAGCACGGTTTCGTCATCGATTAAAGCGTCCAATTGTTCGGCAAACTCTTCGACTGGGTAGGCGTTATCAGCCAGTAATGTTGATGGTGCGGCTTCCGCACCCAATCTTTTGCCATTCCATATTTCTTTAGTTTTGTCTTTTGGTCTTAGGAAAACTGAATAATTTTTTGTTGAGAAAACAGCGATAGCGTCGGGCTCAGTAAAGCCGGTCAAATACCAAAAACTGGAATCAGGGCGAAACGGAAAAGTGCAGTCGGCATTGCGTTGTAACTCTGAATTGGTGCAGACGATGACGAGCGCGTTGTCGTCTAGTCGGCTTAATAACTCTTTTCGTCTTTTTTGATGTATCATTTTTACTGTAATCTGACTCTATTGAAGTCTGAGTTGACCAATTTCAAAACGATACCATGAAAAGCGTAAGACTTTATCAAAATACCACTCTCAAAGTAGGCGCTCAAATTGATTTGGATGAATCGGCAGCACATCATTTAATCAAAGTTTTACGTTTCCCTGAGGGGCAGAACATAACTCTTTTTAATGGTGACGGCCTTGACTATCAAGTGAGAGTTGTTAGTATTAAAAAAATCTGCGTTGTTGAGGTTCTTTCTTGTGAGAAAAATAATAGAGAGTCCTCGCTGAATTTAACCTTGGCGCAAGGTATTGCTAAAGGTGAAAAGATGGATTTTCTTATTCAAAAAGCCATTGAGCTTGGTGTTAATCGAATTGTTCCTGTGCAAGCTGAACGTTGTGTGGTGCGCTTAAATGGTACGAAGCTTATTAAACGCACAGAACACTGGCAAAAAATAGCCAATCACGCCTGCGAGCAATCAGGTCGATCGGTAATTGTTAAGGTGGCTCCAGCAAAATCACTTTCAGAGGTACTGTCAACGACTGAAGGCAATGGCTATGTGTTGCATCACCGCGCCGAAAAAGGCTTGTTAACTATGAAGGCACCTTCACAGGCAACCATATTAATTGGTCCAGAAGGCGGACTCAGTAGTCATGAGATTGACGAGGCCATTTCGTCCGGCTTTCAACCGTTGTTGCTGGGCAGTCGAATTTTAAGAACCGAGACAGCATCTTTGGCGGCGATTGCTAATATGCAGCTGCTTTGGGGTAGCTAGAGGACGACGTTCAGAAATCGATTAAGTGATGACAGAGAATTTTCCTCGACACCGTCTTTGAAAATCGGCACGTGGACCTTGTCAAATCGGATGATCACTAAATATCGCGATTGATAGGGTACGCAGTACTTATGTTGTGTTTTTGTCACGCCATCTTTTGTGCCAAAGTTAATGCTGCTGCCAATTGTTATTGAAATGATCGAACTCTCTTTTGTAAGAAAAGCATATTTTGGGAAAAAAGTAATCGCTGAAATCGCAATCGCAATACTGAGTCCGACACTGATCCAAATGCTATCAAGTCGCGACCATACCAATACAATGCACAATCCGTAGATCAGCGCCGAAATAATTAAGTAACTTTTTGAAGGTCGAAGCGTTAGATTGAATTGGTTAATCGACATCGCCTAATTGAATACTCAACTCGTGCGCACGCTCGAAAGCCGCCCTCGTTGCATTGGCTACAATGCCTTCGAAGTTTTGGTCTTGAAACGATTCAATTGCCGCTTGTGTTGTGCCATTAGGGGAGGTCACATTAGCTCGAAGCTGTTTGGGGCCATCGTCGCTATTGGCTGCCATCACACTGGCACCAAGCGCTGTTTTGACGCTTAGCGCACTGGCTGTTTCTTCGTCCAATCCGAGCGCCATTCCGGCTTGCGTCATTGACTGCATCATTAAGAAGAAATAAGCAGGACCACTGCCAGAAATGGCGGTGATAGCATCAATGAGTTTTTCCTCGCTCACCCAAAAACAATCGCCGATTGCCGATAGCACCGAGGTAACAATAGCCTTGTGATCTTCTGAGGCAAGGTCGTTGGCAAATAATCCCGTCGCACCTTGTTGCACCAATGCTGGCGTATTTGGCATTGTGCGCACCAAAGCATAGTCGCCGCCGAGCCAACGACAAATATCACTCGCCCTAATGCCGGCGGCAATAGAAACAAATAAGTGGCTGGATTTTATGGCACCTTGTAAGCCCTTACAAACGTTACCCATCACCTGCGGTTTGACAGCAAGAACCACAACATCACATTCAGCAATAAGAGCAGTATTGTTTGTAAAAGTAGCGACACCAAGTTCGCTATTTCTGCTGCTTAGCAGCGTCTCATCAAGATCACTGATTTTGATGTTTTCTGCGCCGTAGCCGTTATTAACAAGGCCTTTAATTAGTGCGTAAGCCATATTTCCCGCGCCAATAAAACCGATGACTGATTTGTTTTGCATATAAAATATCTCAGGTGAAAGTAGTCGAGATCTTTGTAAAAACCCGCCGCCAAATCCAGAGTGATTTATGCAAACAAAGGTCTCGTTAAGTTAATTCTACCAAAATCAGTATAAATAAGTGAAAACATTTAAGCCAAAATTAATCATGATCGATGTTGATGGCACTCTCGTTGACAGCGTGCCAGACTTGACCTATTGTGTTGATGAGATGATGAAGCAACTTGGTAAAGAGCCATGTGGCGAAGCCAAAGTGCGTCAGTGGGTGGGTAACGGTGTACCAAAATTAGTAGAACGCGCCTTGACCGGCGAACTGGAAGCAACACCAAATTCAGAGGATTACGAGAAAGCCTACCCAGTTTTCCTTGAACTTTATGCTGAAAACACGGCGAAGCGATCTTGTCTTTATGATGGCGTTCGAGAGGGTTTGGATTATATGAAGTCTCAAGGCTATCTTCTGGGATGTGTGACCAATAAGGCCGAGCAATTTACCCTGCCATTGCTCAAAGCGCTTGGCATTTTTGATGATTTTTCCATTATTATTTCTGGTGATACGCTTGCCAAGAAAAAACCAGACCCTTTGCCGTTATTGCACAGTGCTGAGTATTTTGGTATTGAACCGAAAGACTGCATGATGTTGGGTGATTCTGTAAGTGATGTGAAGGCTTCAAGAGCAGCGGGCTTTGCTATTATTTGTATGTCTTATGGGTACAATCATGGCAATGATATTGCCAATGAAAATCCT
>DUCF01000089.1 GCA_012959965.1 Candidatus Thioglobus sp.
CTATGCTCTTAGAGGGGTTACAGAGGGGGTTGAAGGCATGTTTGCCACCAAGGAATAGTAGGTGTTGCCTTCGGTCTAATAGTGTAAATAAATATGTGAGGGGTGGTGAATACCCCTACATTTACTATGGTTATTTATCCTGTTAAATCAATGACTTACAGGACACGGTCTAGTAGCCCTATTAAATCTTTATTAAAAATATAGTAAATAACTAACTAAGCCATTGATTCGGTACAATTCATCTTACTGATTAAGTGTTGAAACAAGAAGCAAATACAATCAAGTAGTACAATAATCAGTACAATTTTAACAGTGTTATTTCATGAAGCCTTTAGTACCAATGGTTATAGATGATTGTTCGAATCTCGCCAAGGGCACCAAACATAAAACTTCATAGTGCAAAATACGTTTCATAATCTTGCTTAATATCTTGCTTATAATCAGTGATTTTAGTAGCAGCTAACTTGTGATAAGAATAAGCTTATTCAATAAAGACAGTAACTTCAACATATTATTAGCTGGCATCATCAGCCTATTTGTTGCCATTGGTGTCGCTAGATTTTCATATACCTCCCTACTACCAGCCATGCTGGACGACGAAACCATATCTTTAGCTTTTTCAGGTGTTATGGCTTCTGTTAATTATGTCGGCTACTTATTGGGTGCACTTTTTGCTATTTTTATTAAAAGCATGAGCATCAAAGTTAAGTGCTTTAGATTGGGCCTATTGTTGTGTGTTATTACCACACTCATAATTGGTATTACAGATAATGATTATTGGTGGCTAGCCAGTAGAATAGTTGCTGGTTTTAGTTCGGCGATGGTAATGGTAATTGGTTCAGCAATTATAATGATGAAACTTAATTTAGAAAATAAAACCAAAGCCATGGGCATTTACTTTTCGGGCATTGGCGTAGCGCTTGTAGCATCCGACATGATTGGTAGATACGTTTTGTCCATATCCTCCTGGCAAACATCATGGTTGGTGTTAGCACTCAGTGCCGCATTGGTTGTTTTTTACCCGTGGCATGTTCTATCTTTTGCTAAAACAGTCAAGCAAAGCGTCATAAAACAGTCTTTTAATCCAGTACTTTTTTCTGGTTTTGTACTCATTCTCATTACAGCTTACTTTACTGCAGGTGTTGGCTTTGTTGTACAGGGAACTTTTTTACCAACCATTATTAAATCCCTACCGGGATTGGAAGTGTACGCTGGACTAACTTGGATTTTAGTTGGGCTTGCGGGCATACCTTCTTCCGTTATTTGGATGCATTTAGCTCATAAGTATGGCGATATTAACATCATTATTATTGCCATGAGTATTCAAATAGTTGGAATCTTAATTCCAGCTATTACTACCAACATCTATTTAAATTTATTGTCGGGTATTTTTTACGGTGGCACGTTTGTGGGCTTGGTGGCTCTGTTTATCCATTTAGGCGGCAAACTGGCACAGCATAACCCAATTGTATTGATGGGCGCACTGACTGCAGCCTATGGGGTGGGTCAAGTAGGCGCACCGTTGTACGCTGTTACATTGACCAATTGGTCAGGTAATTATAATTATGCCTTGTATGTCACTGCACTTATTGTATTTTCAGGGGTGCTAATGCTATTGACAACTAAAATGTCTAAATCACCATACTAGCTATTAGCGAAAGAAAACGTTAATAAATCCGTTTAAAAACCTTTATTTTTAAAGTCACTACAGCGCAAAGCAATACCTTAATTTCCCTTGGTGGTATAATGGCTCGCATTAAATATCAGCTAATTTATAAGCATGTCGGGCAATTCTTTTGGAAAAATTTTCACCCTTACCACTGGTGGCGAAAGCCATGGTGCGGCCTTGATTGGCATTGTTGATGGTTGTCCACCGGGAATGCACCTAACCGAAGCCGATTTGCAGGGAGACTTAGACTTAAGAAAACCAGGCACTTCGCGTCATACAACCCAGCGCCGCGAAGAAGACAAAGTTAAAATCCTATCTGGCACTTTTGAAGGTGTCACTACAGGTACACCTATTGCTCTTTTGATCCAAAACACCGATCAACGTTCAAAAGACTATGGCAATATTGCCAACTCTTTTCGTCCAGGCCATGCAGACTACACCTATCAACAAAAGTACGGCATAAGAGACTACCGTGGCGGTGGTCGCTCATCCGCCAGGGAAACTGCAATGCGAGTGGCCGCTGGTGGTATCGCCAAAAAATACCTGCAAGAAAAATACGGTATCGAGATTCGTGGCTATATGGCACAACTAGGTCCGATTACAATTGAAAATTTTGATTGGAACGAAGTACACAACAACCCGTTCTTTTGCCCTGATGCTAACAAAGTTAGCGAATTAGAAGCCTACATGGACGCCTTAAGAAAATCAGGGGATTCTATTGGGGCGCGTATTAATATTGTTGCCAGTGGTATGCCTGTTGGCCTTGGTGAGCCAATTTTTGATCGCCTAGAGGCTGACGTCGCCCACGCGATGATGAGCATTAATGCCGTCAAAGGCATTGAAATTGGTGCTGGTTTTAACGCCATTACACAAAAAGGTTCGGAACACCGCGACTCACTAACGCCTGAAGGCTTTACTTCCAATAATGCTGGTGGCACACTAGGTGGTATTAGCTCAGGTCAAGACTTGTTGGTTTCTATTGCCCTCAAACCAACCTCGAGTTTACGTCTGCCAGTTGATAGCATTGATGTTAACGGTGAAGTAGCCGAAGTTATTACCAAGGGTCGCCACGATCCGTGCGTTGGTGTGCGTGCAACGCCGATTGCTGAGGCTATGTTAGCCTTAACACTAATGGACCACGCGCTGCGTCATAGGGCGCAAAACTGTGACGTTCAATCATCAACTCCTGTTATCCCTGCCGCTAAGAAATAAACAGCAGCACAATCTAAAAAATAACCATGTTTAAACTGATTCACAAGCGTGTTCCTAGCAACGCAAAGAATGATATTTTGTCCGGCTTAACGGTTGCTCTAGCGTTAGTTCCTGAAGCGGTCGCTTTCGCTCTATTGGCAGGTGTCAATCCTTTAGTCGGCCTATACGCTGCTTTTACCATTGGCATTGTCACTTCTATTATTGGTGGCAGACCGGGCATGATCTCTGGCGCAACAGGTGCCATTGCCGTTGTTATTGGTACATTGATTGCTCAGCATGGCATTGAGTACTTATTTGCTGCAGTGGTGATGATGGGCGTGATTCAAATAGGCTTTGGTTTATTGAAAATGGGCAAGTTTATCCGCTTGGTGCCGCATCCGGTTTTTCTTGGTTTTGTCAACGGCCTAGCAATGGTTATTTTCCTCGCACAAATCAAACAATTCAAGGTTGAAGATGAGTGGATCAGTGGCACACCACTCATGGTTATGCTCATCATTATAGTAATCACCATGGCTGTTATTCATTACCTACCCAAATTAACCCGCGCTGTGCCTTCAACCTTAGCGGCGATTGTTATCGGCACGATTGCTGTGCTATTGTTGAACTCAGACACACGAACGGTTGGTGACATTGCTTCAATTGGCGGCGCCTTCCCGCCATTCCATGTGCCAGATGTACCATTTGATTTGGAGATGTTGCAAATTGTCTTCCCTTATGCGGTGGTAATGGCACTTGTTGGCTTGATTGAAAGCCTACTAACACTTAATTTAATTGACGACCTTACGGAAACAACGGGACGACCAAATAAAGAATGTATCGGCCAAGGTGTGGCCAACACAGTGACAGGCTTTTTTGGTGGCATGGGCGGTTGCGCCATGGTTGGTCAAAGCTTGATTAATATCAAATCCGGTGGTCGCGGTCGACTCTCGGGTATTGTTGCTGCCGTCGTACTGCTGTTTTTTATTCTCTTTCTTTCTGAATACATTGAAATGATTCCAGTTGCTGTGTTGATTGGTGTCATGATGATGGTGGTTATTGGCACCTTTGAATGGGGCTCGTTCCGTTTATTTGGCAAAATTCCACTGCCCGATATTATTGTCGGCATCTCGGTTGCTGTTATCACGGTATTGACGGACAACCTGGCACTCGCTGTAATCGCTGGCGTTATCATGTCTGCCCTGTCTTTTGCCTGGGATTCAGCCAGCAAAATTCATGCAACTGAAGAGATGGATGACAATGGCGCTAAAATTTATAAACTCAATGGCGCGCTATTTTTTGGCTCGATTGAACACTTTCACGCCATATTCTCTCCAAGCAACGACCCCAAAGAGGTCTTTATTGATTTTCAGGATTCACGAGTGATAGATCACTCCGCTATTCAAGCGATTGATAAACTGGCTGAGCGCTATCAAAAGGCTGGAAAAACGCTGCACTTAATGCATCTCAGTGCGGAGTGCGGGTTGCTACTAAACACGGCCAAAGACTTGGTGGAAGTGAATGTTTTAGAAGATCCTCAATATCATGTTGCTATCGACAAAGCAGGGGTGTTAATCGAATCTGGACAAAAGACTTAAATTCTATTTGCCTTGCTCTTCGCCCCAAAGAATTTTATGTAACTGCACTTGCAGTCGTACATTAAGTTGCTTTTCAAGAATCCAATCAGCCAGTTGAGCAGGCTTTAAGGATTCGTAAACGGGCGAAAAAAGTACGCCAGCTGGTGTTGTGTTATTTTCCAATATGTCGCAACACCAATCAAAGTCATCTCGATTTGCAATAACAAATTTCAGTTGATCCTTGACCTCCAAAAGAGGGACATTTTCATAGCGATTTTGATGGCATTCTGTCGATGAGGGTGTTTTAAGATCCATCACAATAGACACTTGAGGATTCACAGGTGCAACATCAATACTGCCACTAGTTTCAAGCGAAATCTTGTAGTTATTTTCAGCTAAAGTGTCCAGCAGTTTTAGGCAGTTTTTTTGCGCCAAAGGCTCACCACCAGTCACACAAACGTAGCGAGTATTGTATTTACGCACTTCAGCCAGAACATCATCAATCGTTAAAGGATTGTTGCCTTTAAAAGCATAAGTCGTATCGCAATAATTACAGCGAAGCGGACAGCCCGTTAAACGAATAAAAACTGTCGGAATGCCAACATCTTTTGCCTCGCCTTGCAGTGAGTAAAAAATCTCGGTGATATTTAAAGTGTCTTTATTTAAATTGTCCATCTTTTAATCGCTTAATATGGTTGCGCACATCGGCCGCCTCCTCAAACTTTAAATCTTGAGCATGCTGATACATTTGTTTTTCTAGGCGCTTCAACTCTTTTGCTAACTGTACCGGTGACAAGTGCACTTCAATAAACTCAGAATTCAGTTGTTCATCAATTTCGTCAGCGGATAAATCTGTATCCAGAATATTGATAATCGGCTTAACAACGCCTGTAGGAATTATTCCATGCTTTTCATTGTAAATCTTTTGTTTCTCGCGCCTTTTACTGGTCACGTCCATCGCCCTTTGCATCGAATTTGTAATACGAGCAGCATAAAGAATAACCGAACCATTAACGTGTCTTGCCGCCCTACCCATGGTTTGAATAAGGGATCGTTCAGAGCGAAGAAAACCCTCTTTATCGGCATCTAAAATAGCCACTAAAGACACTTCAGGAATATCCAAACCCTCTCGTAGAAGATTAATACCCACCAAAACATCAAACACGCCCAGGCGCAAATCACGAATAATTTCAACGCGCTCAACGGTGTCAATATCAGAGTGTAAGTAGCGCACTTTAACTTGGTGCTCGTGCAAATAATCACTCAATTGTTCAGACATGCGCTTGGTCAGCGTGGTCACTAAAACGCGCTCTTTAAGGGCCACCCTTTTATGGATCTCAGAGAGTAAATCGTCCACTTGAGTATCAACTGGACGCACGTCAATCCCTGGGTCTAGAAGCCCTGTGGGCCTTACTACTTGTTCCGCAATGAAGCTAGAGACCTCCAGTTCATAATTAGCAGGCGTTGCCGAAACCAAAATGCATTGATTAATGCGCTCAGAAAATTCGTCAAATCTCAAAGGGCGATTATCAAGCGCCGAAGGCAGACGAAAACCAAAATCAACTAAGGTGGTTTTTCGCGATCTATCACCATTGTACATACCGCCAATTTGACTGACAGTGACATGCGATTCGTCCAATATAACCAATGCGTCTTTTGGTAAATAATCCAAAAGTGTTGGTGGTGGCTCTCCCGCTTTTCTTCCTGACAGATAGCGCGAGTAATTTTCAATCCCGGTGCAATAGCCCAACTCCCGCATCATTTCCACATCAAGCACAACACGCTGTGAAAGACGCTGCTCTTCAACCAGTTTGTTTTGCGCCAACAGGTCTTTCTTCCTAACAACAAGCTCCGCCTTAATGTCATCAAGCACACTAAGCACTGTTGATTTTGGCGTAACGTAATGCGTTTTAGGGTAGATGGTTATGCGCTGCAGCGCTTTAATTTTCTCGCCTGTAAGCGGATCAAACCATGACAAAGCCTCAACCTCATCATCAAACATTTCAACTCTCAATGCGCGCTCTTCTGAGTCCGCAGGAAAAATATCAATAATTTCGCCTTTGACTCGAAAATGCCCTCGAGTCAACGTGACGTCGTTACGGTTGTATTGCATTTCTGAAAGCCGCGAGAGAATTTCTCTTTGCTTGGTTACCTCACCCACAGTGAGGTGCAGCAACATCTTCATATAACTGTCTGGGTCGCCAAGTCCGTAAATTGCCGAAACACTGGCGATAATAATAACGTCCCGCCTTTCTAATAGCGCCTTTGTCGCCGACAGGCGCATTTGCTCAATTTGCTCGTTAATCGATGCGTCTTTTTCAATATAAGTGTCCGATGCTGGGACGTAGGCTTCGGGTTGATAATAGTCATAATAAGAGACAAAATATTCCACTGCATTGCTAGGAAAAAACTCCTTCATCTCGCTATACAGTTGCGCTGCAAGCGTTTTATTGGGGGCCATGATAAGGCTTGGTTTTTGCGTCTTCTCAATGACATTTGCCAGAGTAAAAGTCTTACCCGAGCCCGTCACACCTAAAAGTGTTTGATATTTAGCACCTGCATTGATTCCATCAAGCAAAGCCTGAATCGCCTGAGGTTGATCCCCTTTTGGAGAAAAAGCAGACTTTAGCTTAAATTTTCTAACCACTTTTAACGCTTTCTTCTTTAAAATAAGCACTTAATTTTAAACTAATTCACCGCCACCGTAAATGTCAAGCATCCTTTCAAATCGAGTCCAAAAAATTAAACCGTCCGCCACTCTTGCCGTCACTGCAAAAGCCAATGAATTAAAGGCAAAAGGCATTCCAATTGTACCAATGGGCACTGGCGAGCCAGACTTCGACACGCCGCTTAATATTAAAGAGGCGGGTATCAACGCTATTAACGCTGGCGAAACTCGCTACACAGCTGTGGATGGCACACCGCAATTGAAAAAAGCTATTTGCGAGAAATTTGAAAGAGAGAATAACCTAAACTACTCCATGAACGAAGTGATGGTCTCTTCGGGCGGCAAACAAGTCTTTTACAATCTTTGCCAAGCAATACTGGACGAAGGTGATGAAGTTGTTATTCCGGCACCTTACTGGGTATCGTACCCAGACATCGTTATTCTTGCAGATGCCACGCCAGTGATCATCGAGACGGGTCTTGAACAAGGATTTAAAATAACACCAGAGCAACTTGAGGCTGCAATTAACGCCAAAACAAAATTGGTTGTACTCACCAGTCCCTCAAACCCCACTGGCGCAGTTTACTCAAAATCAGAACTCGAGGCTTTAGCTGCAGTTTTAATCAACCACCCACAAGTCATTGTTTTGACCGATGATATTTACGAACACATCCGCTGGGGTGATGAGGACTTTGTCAATATAGTGATGGCATGTCCAGAGCTAAAGGACCGCACCATGATTCTCAATGGCGTCTCTAAGGCTTATGCAATGACGGGCTGGAGAATTGGCTATGCAGCAGGCCCTGAAACGATTATCAAATCGATGAAGAAAATCCAGGGTCAATCCACCTCTAACCCAAGCTCAGTTGCACAAGCGGCTGCTCTGGAAGCGCTGAATGGTGACCAGTCGTTTATTGGTGAAATGGTTACAACCTTTAAAAGAAGGTATGATTATATTGTTGCAGGCCTTAACGCCATCGATGGTATCGAATGCCCAGAGTCTGGTGGCGCTTTTTACTCATTTCCAAGGGTACAAGGTCTCATTGATCGCCTTGGGCTTGCCGATGACGTGGAATTTGCCACCTATTGCCTTGAAGAATTAAATATCGCCCTAGTACCGGGCTCAGCATTTGGCGCCCCTGGCTACGCACGCTTTTCTTTTGCCACCAGCATGGATAACATTAAATTAGCAGTTGATCGTTTAGCAAACGTGTAGAATAATTCTCCTTTTGAATGCTTGGGGAATTATGCGAAATAAAACACAATTCTATATCAATGGTACCTGGGTTAATCCTATTCGTGCCAACGACTTTGACGTTATCAATCCAGCAGACGAAAGCGTCTGTGCAACAATTTCACTAGGCTCGGAAGCCGACACCAACCTCGCAGTCAGTGCAGCTAAAAACGCGTTAGTGACTTGGGGTGTATCTTCAAAAGAAGAAAGAATTGAAGTATTAGAGGCACTTTATAGCATCTACAAACGCCGATGGTCTGACATGGCTGAGGCAATCTCACTCGAAATGGGTGCGCCAATCGACTTTGCAAGCAATGCGCAAACTGGCTCTGGTGCTGGACACATCAAAACCTTTATTAAAAAACTCAGAACGTTTGAGTTTGAAAAACCCTTAGGTGATCATGCCCCAGACAACCGCCTCGTTTATGAACCTAAAGGTGTTTGTGCATTAATCACACCATGGAATTGGCCTATCAATCAAGTCACTCTAAAAGTCATCCCTGCGATTGCTACTGGCTGCACGATGGTGTTAAAACCCTCTGAAATAGCACCGCTCTCCTCCATGGTTTTTGCCGAAATGATTGACGAAGCAGGACTGCCTGACGGTGTTTTTAATCTTGTTAATGGAGACGGCGCAGGTGTGGGCTCTCAGCTAAGCGCACACCCTGATGTTGACATGGTGTCATTCACTGGCTCAACAAGAGCGGGTGCATTAATTTCTCATAATGCAGCCGATGATTTCAAAAGAATCGGGCTAGAGTTAGGCGGCAAAGGTGCCAATATTATTTTTGCTGACGCCGACGGTGACGCCGTTGAGCGCGGCGTTAAGCACTGTTTTAACAATACCGGCCAATCTTGCAATGCGCCAACACGAATGCTAGTTCAGCGATCTATTTACGAGCAATCTGTAACCAAAGCTCAGGCTGTTGCTGCGCAAACATCGGTTGACTTACCCGCAAAACAAGGAGACCATATGGGCCCCGTTGTCTCTCAGTTGCAGTTCGATAAAATTCAAAATCTTATCCAACAAGGCATTGATGAAAAAGCAACACTTGTCGCAGGTGGTGTAGGTAAACCGGAGGGCTTTGAAACAGGTTACTTTGTGAAGCCCACCATTTTCTCAGATGTGAACAACCAAATGGCCATCGCCCAAACGGAAATTTTTGGTCCAGTATTATCGATGATTCCGTTTGAGGATGAAGAAGATGCCATTGCGATTGCCAACGACACATGTTTTGGCTTAACCAACTACATACAAACAAAAGACGCAAACAAGGCCAAGCGCATTGCCAAACAATTGCGTTCTGGGATGGTTGAGATTAATGGATCTAATCTTTGCGCGGGCTCCCCTTTTGGCGGCTACAAGCACTCGGGTATCGGCCGTGAAGGTGGTGTTTTAGGTCTTGAAGAATTCTTAGAAGTTAAGGTAATTAGTGGTTGGAAATAGCCATGGGTCTGGGGATTTTAAATCCATCCCCAGACAATTCCAACCATTACTACAAGCATCATCAACATTTTTATCTCGCTACCCATATGCGACCTTTTCCAATAAAGAGTTTTGAATTATATATTTAACTATAGTTCTTTATAATCTATTTATTTAAATATCATATTGACTCTTTAATTTAGTTTTAGATTCATTTTGAATGCTTTTTATGTCTACTGGCAGAGGCTGTCAGGAAAAAAATGGCGTTTATGATGAAAAGAACGGTATTGATAACTCTACTATTAACGGTAACTTTATCGGTTGCTGCGAGTCCACCTATTTAGCCATAAGTCTTACAAAAGACTTTTACTCAAAACACTAAAAATCCAAATAACGCCCACTAAAACGTTTAAATGACAAACCTCTTGATTTGTTTTTTTTTGCACAAGTATTCTTAATTAGAGTGTATTTTCACTGCATGCCATAATGACTCTTGATTTGCGTGATTCTCGATTAAAACGTATACTGTGTCCGAAAGTTATCAATAAATAGGAGTTATTATGCGTAGAACAATTCTACCTTTGATCTTACTTTTAACCTCAACAATATCGGTTGCCGAGTCAAATAACGATCGATTTGAGAATGCTTATAACTACTTGGAATCAGGCATTGGCACCGTTAAAATTGACGGTGTTGGCAATGGCCTTTATCTGAGTTTTGGCGGCTCTGGCACTTTTGGCAATTTCATTATCAATGGGCAATTTTCTTTGGATATTGATTCGAGCAGCACCCCTAAAGTTTCTAGACTTGGTTTCGGTTATCTTTGGAGTCTGAATAATCAAGCCGAAATAATCATAGGCTACAATGTTTCTAAAATTGACTTAACACTCGATAGTGGGGGCTCTGGCACTGTAGATGAAGATGCCATTAATCTTGGTTTTTCCAGCTACCTATCGGACAACAGTTCGGCAACAGTGTCGCTTTCTGTCCCTGTGACTGGTGGCGGTAGTGTGGGGTTTGGATTTGCAGGCAATTATTGGCTAAATGACTCCACCGCAATTCACTTCGGCTATGAACCAAATACCGGCGGTAGTAGCACAAGTCTAACACTTAGGTTTGGCTTATAGAGTACAAAACAAATACAGTAAAACAAAAAAAACCACCCTCCTCTTGATATTTATCCAGGCTCTTTGATCTGGGGGATGCTTACAAACACCTGAGTTACTATTGTT
>DUCF01000090.1 GCA_012959965.1 Candidatus Thioglobus sp.
ACAAGTTGTTGTTTACTAGTTGACAACCCCAACCCGCTGGACAGCCATGGAATTTGCCGCCAAATAAATCAGGGCGAGCTAGAACTGCTGCAACAGAAGTTAATTCAGGATTTGCATCCAATGTGTGAGGTAAGACGAACCAGCCTTCACCAACGCCTGTAATTGGCGCTGAAGTACCTAGGTGTAATCTACCAGCATCAATTGCAGAGTCAAGTAAGTCAGATACAGCGTTTGCCCATAATTCTGGTGCTACGTCTGGCGAGCCTTTCTCATTCATTGAAGTAAATGTAGGCATTGTTGAACCAGCAACAAGCTCCACTTCACAACCCATCGCTGTCAACACTGTCGCGTCGATACTAGCAATCATCGAAGCTGAAGCCCAGTTCATATCGGCAATAGTAACTTTACCACACGAAGCTGCGTTAGCAGTTGTGCTAAGTAACAATGCACCCGCTAGGGCACCCGCTACTTTAGTTGTTAATCGTACGTTCATACGTTTCTCTCCTTAGTTTTTTAAAAAAATCACTCAGAGTGAATGCCAAATAAACATTCAAACCGAAAGGCAATTATAGCAAACCAAAATATTAGGTAAAGCTCTTTTTAATTAAATTGTTGATGAGTTAAAAGAAAATCATTAAATTTTTGAAAAGAACTTTTGAATCTTTTGTTCTTTAAAAGAAAGTTATCAATTTATGGATATTTAAACTCTCGAAAACTCCTATTAACAAAGCGCTCTCTTGAACATCCAACTTTTCACCGCGAAAGGGGTTTAATGACTTAAAAATAGCAATCTATTGGGAAAATCGATTTACATAATCATCATTTTTCGTCGGAAAAACGATCAAAAACTAAGCACCTTAAGAAGAGAAAAGAAATTTAATATTAATAAAGTTAGTCTATGCTGAGGTAAAAAATCCATCAAAAAAATCAAGAGAATTTTCTATTCGCTGGCTTCGCCCTGCTCTTCAGACTCATCATCGTCATCGGATTCAGCAATTTTAGCTATAGAGACCAGTTGCTCATTCTCTGCAATGTTGATTAGCGTCACACCTTGGGTGTTTCGGCCAATAATAGAAACATCAACAGCGCGCGCCCTAACCAAAGTGCCTTTATTCGAAATAAGCATCATTTCGTCTTCGTCGGTCACTTGAATAGCGCCAACCACTTTGCCGTTACGATCCGACGTTTTAATCGAAATAACACCTGAGCCGCCACGAGCTTGAGAGCGATACTCTTCTAACTCGGTACGCTTACCGTAGCCTTTCTCGGTAGCTGTCAAAATAGGATCGGAAGACTCTGCAACAATAAGTGAGACAACTTTATCGCCTTTAGCGAGTTTAATACCACGAACACCAATAGCAGTACGTCCCACTGCTCGAACATCAGCCTCTTTAAATCGAATCGATTTGCCCTCAGATGAGAATAACAAGATATCGTGCTCACCCGCGGTGATTTCAACACCCACCAATTTGTCTTCATCACGCAGTTCGATAGCAATAATGCCGCCTTTTCTTGGGCGAGAGAAGTTGCTTAGCGATGTTTTCTTACAAGTACCAGAGCTGGTGACCATAAAGACAAACTGATCCTCTGTAAATTCTTTAACTGGCAGAATAGCGTTAATCACCTCTTCTTTTTCAAGTGGCAGTAAATTAACAATCGGCTTGCCTCTAGCGGTACGAGACGCCATTGGTAATTCGTAAACCTTCAACCAATGCACTTTGCCGGTTGAAGAAAAACACAACACAGTATCGTGTGAATTGGCAACAAATAAATGATCAACAAAATCTTCATCCTTCATTTTCGTTGCCGCTTTGCCTTTACCACCACGGCGCTGCGCCTGATAATCACTCAATGACTGCGCTTTAACATAACCCCCGTGAGAAAGAGTGACAACGCGCTCTTCTTGAGCGATCAAATCTTCAAGGGTAAGATCAATCTTATGCTCAATAATTTCGGTCATTCTCGCCGAGCCATAATTCTCGCGAATCTCGCCAAGTTCGTCACGAATCACTTGCATTAGTAAATCAGGATTTTGTAAGATATCTAAAAGCGCTTTAATTTGCTCTAATAGTTCGTTAAATTCATTAAAAATCTTGTCTTTTTCAAGACCGGTCAATCGGTGGAGCTTTAAGTCAAGAATAGCTTGAGCTTGTTTTTCTGACAACTGGTAATCGCCATTTTTCTGTAAACCCAATTCTGGAATCAAATCCTGTGGCTTGAATTGTGCCATGTCACGATCGCCAATCAGCTCTTGAATCACGGAACCATTCCATGTTTTAGCCGCCAAACTTACGCGAGCATCGGCTGGGTTCGGAGCCGCCTTAATAAGCTCGATGATTTCATCAATATTATGCAGCGCAACTGACAAACCCTCTAAAAGGTGTGCGCGATCTTTGGCTTTATTAAGCTCATAAATCGAACGACGAGTAACGACTTCACGACGGTGAGCAATAAAGGCGCTCAAAATCGATTTGAGATTCATTAATTTTGGCATGCCACCATCAATGGCCACCATATTAATACCGAAAACTGTTTGCATCTCTGTCAGCTTGTAGAGATTATTAAGCATTACTTCTGGCACTTCACCGCGACGCAACTCAATGACCATGCGCATACCGTCTTTATCGGACTCATCTCTAAGACCGGTAATGCCGTCAATTTTCTTGTCTTTAACCAATTCCGCAATTTTACCAATCAGTCTGGCTTTGTTCACTTGATATGGTAGTTCGGTAACCACAATACTTTGCTTGTCTTCACCCTCAACATGAGAGCGTGAACGCATGTAAATTTTGCCCTTACCTGTCTCGTAAGCTTCACGAATACCAGAGGCACCATTAATAATACCGGCTGTTGGGAAATCAGGCCCTGGCATGATTTCTAATAATTCGTCAACGGTGATGTCGTCGTTATCAATAACACGCAAACAAGCATCAATCACTTCCGTTAAGTTGTGCGGCGGAATATTGGTCGCCATACCTACCGCAATACCCGATGAGCCATTGGCTAATAAGTTGGGTACTCGAGTCGGCAAAACCGACGGCTCACTTTCTGAGCCATCGTAGTTATCAATAAAGTCTACCGTGTCTTTATCGAGGTCTTTGAGTAGCTCGTGAGAGAGTTTGGCCATACGAATTTCTGTGTACCGCATAGCGGCTGCGCTATCGCCGTCAACAGAACCGAAGTTACCTTGACCATCAACAAGGATATTACGCATTGAAAATGGCTGCGCCATACGTACAATAGTGTCGTAAACAGCGGTGTCGCCGTGCGGGTGATATTTACCAATAACGTCACCAACAATACGGGCGGATTTTTTGTAAGATTTGTTGTAATCATTACCAAGCACCTCCATAGCAAAAAGAACGCGTCGGTGGACCGGTTTTAAACCATCTCTAACATCGGGTAAAGCGCGCCCTACAATAACACTCATGGCGTATTCCAAATAGGAATCGCGCATTTCGTCTTCGATGGTTACAATGGGGAATTTTGGCTCGAAATACTCAGGGGAATCGACGTTGTCAGACATACAAAAAAACCGTAAAGAAAGCTAGATTTTATTGTACCCTAGATGGGTAAAAAACACAGCTAAAATCGTCTGATATTGTGTAGAAAAATACCCTTATTTATTGCGCTTTTTGACAGACTTTGCCAGAGTGCGCAGTAGTGCTTCAGTATCGTCCCAACCAAGACAACTGTCGGTGATACTAACACCGTATTCAAGCGAAGCCAATGGGCCCACTTTTTGATTTCCTTCATTAAGATGTGACTCAATCATAACGCCAAAAACCTTTTCAGAGCCCGATTCAATTTGTCCGGCAATCTCAGCGCCAACTTTGATTTGATTCTTAAATTGTTTTTCAGAGTTCGCGTGAGAGAAATCTACCATCACTTTTTCAATCAAATTTTTGTTTTTCAATGACTCGCAAGTGCTTTCAACGTGACTCTGTGAGTAATTAGGGCCGTCATGACCACCCCTAAGGATGATATGGGCCGTCTCATTGCCTGAAGTGGTAAAGTGACTAATACCGCCTTTTTTGTTGACTGAGAGCAGGTGATGAGGACTGTTGGCCGAAGTAATCGCATCAATTGCAACCGTTAACGAACCACCAGTGCCATTTTTAAAGCCTACCGGGCACGATAACGCTGACGCCAATTCACGGTGTGATTGACTTTCTGTTGTACGTGCACCGATTGCACCCCAAGAAATTAGGTCTGACAAATATTGTGGCGTTAGGATATCCAAATACTCAACACCCGCTGGCATGCCCATTTCAGCTAAATCTGAAAGCAAATGCCTAGCACTAGAAAGACCTTGGTCAATATCAAAACTCTCATCTAAATACGGATCGTTAATTAGGCCTTTCCAGCCAACGGTTGTACGTGGCTTTTCAAAATAAACACGCATCACGATAAATAGATCTTCTTCTAGCTCAGATTTTAATGCCGATAGCTTTTCAGCGTATTCACGAGCCGCCTTAGTGTCATGAATTGAGCATGGACCCACCAACACCATTAAACGTTTATCTTCACCAAAGAGTATGTCTTTAATAACTTGTCTTGCATGATAAACACCTTGCGAAGCTTGCTCCGACAATGGATACTTGCTTATTAATGTGTTAGGCGCAACCATAGGGGCGCTAGACGTAATACGGATATTATCAGTTAAGTACTTCATAGGGGTTATTTTTGGTTTTTGATTAAAGCGTAAGCAGAATGATTGTGAATTGACTCAAAGTTTTCAGACTCTAAGCAGTAAAAATTAATTTTATCGTTATTGTTAAGCTCAACAGCAATGTCGCGGACCAAATCCTCAACAAATGCAGGATTGTCATAGGCCCTTTCAGTCACTATCTTTTCGTCTTCACGCTTAAGAATAGCGTACAGCTCGCAAGAGGCTTTTTGCTCAGCCAGATCGATCAAATCTTCCAGTGCCAATTCTGCGCCTTTTGTTGCTTTTGCTTCGATAGTAATGTGCGATCTTTGGTTATGTGCACCATACTTTGAAATACTCTTAGAGCACGGGCAGAGACTTGTCACCGGCACCACAACTTTCATAGAAACCTCAGCCTGACCTTCAATTAACTTACCATTAATCGTCACCTGGTAGTCCATTAAGCTTTCAACACCTGACGAAGGTGCTGATTTTTTCCTAAAAAATGGAAATTCAACACTGATATGGGCGCTATCTGAATTAAGTCTCTCAGCCACCCTGCTAACCAACTCAACAAAACTCTGGGCAGTAAACGAGCATTCCTGTTCGTTCAAAATCTCAATAAAGCGGGACATGTGCGTGCCTTTAACATTGGCCGGCAAGCTCACAGTCATGGTGAAATTACCCACCGACGGGCAAGACTCACCCGCACGATTGACAAAAGTAATAGGATGGGAGATGTCCTTGATACCGACTTCGTTAATAACGATATTTCGAATATCCGCAGTGTTTTGTGTATCAGGCAAGTTATGGCTTTTCATAATGTTTTTATTGTGAGTAAGTGACTGCTGATCTGGCTGTTTCCCAAACGGTAACTTCTTTGACTGTAACGTCTTTTGTATTAATCAAAAGCGCAACCTCATCAAATATATATTTTGCAATATTTTCAGCGGTAGGATTAAGAACGTCAAACGGTGGGATTTCATTTAGATATTGGTGATCAAGTCTTTTAGCAACAGATTTGGTCTGATTCTTTATTTCTCGAAAGTCAATGGCGATTCCCATATCGTTCAGAACTTCTGAACACACCGACACCTCAACACCCCAATTATGACCATGGAGTCTTGAACAATTACCGGGATAGTTGCGCAAAGAATGCGCAGATGCGAAATCTGTTACAATTTTTAGGACGAACATTTTCGGAAAAATTGTTAAAAATGAAAGATTATACCCGTTTGATCCTAAAAATTACACTTACAATCAGTGGGCAATTACTCGCTAGCCTCAAGGCCAACAACATTCTGATAACCCTTAGGCAGCATATTACCGCGACGAGCTCTGTGGCCAATGTAATTGGTTAAATCTAGGAACTTGATACTAAGGTGTTGCTTGCCAGAATAGACTTTTAACTTTTGCTCTTCAGTGATAACGCACAGACCAACCACAAACTCCTCTCGGGCCTTTAAATCTTTGGTTGGAATTTGAATCAATTTATTGCCCTTTCCTTTTGAAAGTTGTGGCAATTCTGACACTGGAAATACCAGTAATCGTCCACGATTAGTAGCAACACAGACAAATTGAGACTCCAAGTCTTGAACAAAGACTATACCCATCACCGCCGACTCTTTAGGCAAAGTAATGGCGTTTTTTCCAGATTTGGTTTTTGAGCTTAAGTCACCAAGGGTAGCAATAAAACCATAGCCCGCATCGGAAGCCAGCATGATAAGTTGTGACTCTTCCCCCATCACAACATCCCTAAACTCAGCACCCAATGGGGGGGCCAGTCTGCCAGTTAAAGGCTCGCCTTGTCCTCGTGCACTCGGCAAACTATTGGCTGAGAGCGAATAAGCGCGACCAGTTGAATCCATGAAAAAGGCCAATTTGTTGCTTTTCCCTTTTGCGCTCTTCAGGAAAGTATCACCCGATTTGTAGTTAAGCGATGCAGGGTCAATATCATGGCCCTTTGCCGCCCTAACCCAACCCTTTTCACTGAGCACAACAGTGACATTTTCTGCAGGAGTTAAATCATCTTCGCTAAAGGCTTGAGCCGATGTGATGTCTTGAATAATTTGACAGCGACGCTGATCGCCAAACTCTTCAACAATTGCTTGCAATTCTTTCTTAATAAAGGTTTTTAGGCGAGTGTCGCTAGACAGTATCAACTCAAGGGTTTTTCGCTCTTTGCCAAGCGCATCCTCTTCACTCTTTATTTTTCCTTCTTCCAGTTTTGCCAAATGGCGTAACTTCAATTCAAGAATGGCTTCGGCTTGAATCTCGCTGAGTGTAAAGTGCTTCATTAGCACCGGTTTTGGTTTATCCTGCGCACGAATAATAGCGATTACTTCATCGATATTCAGATAGGCAATCAACAAGCCCTCAAGAATGTGCAATCGATCAAGGATTTTACCCAGTCGACACTCTAATCGATTGACAACAACCTGTGTTCTAAATTGCAGCCACTCCTTAAGCATTGGCACCAAAGCCTTCACTTGCGGCTTGCCATCAAGGCCAATCACGTTCATATTGACGCGATAATTTTTCTCAAGGTCTGTTGTCGCATATAAATGCAACATCAGCTGCTCGGTATCCACCCTATTAGAGCGCGGCACAATAACAATACGTGTTGGGTTCTCATGATCGGACTCGTCACGAATATCATCCACCAAAGGTAGTTTTTTATCCCGCATTTGACTGGCAATTTGGGTAATTACCTTAGCGCCTGATGTTTGATAAGGCAGCGCCTCAATAACAATTTCACCGTCCTCTTTAACGTATCTGGCGCGCATTTTCACCGAGCCATGGCCAGTTTCATACATTGAGCGCAACTCTTTGGCCGAGCTAACAATATAAGCACTCGTTGGATAGTCTGGCGCTGGAATAATCTCGAGTAAAGCATCGAGATCTGTTGAAGGCTTTTCTAGTAATTTAATACAAGCCGACATTACCTCAGTCAAATTATGTGGCGGCACGTCGGTAGCCATACCCACCGCAATTCCTGACGTACCGTTGAGTAATAAATTGGGCACCTGAGCTGGTAGTTGCTTCGGTTCTTGCAGGGAGCCATCAAAATTATCCGCCCAAGTAACCGTCCCTTGATTGATTTCACTAAGCAAGAGGTCCGCATAAGGGGATAACTTGGATTCCGTGTAACGCATTGCCGCAAAAGACTTAGGATCGTCCGGTGCGCCCCAGTTACCTTGGCCATCAATAAATGGATAACGATATGAAAATGGCTGCGCCATCAGTACCATCGCCTCATAACAAGCGCTGTCACCATGCGGGTGGAACTTACCCAACACGTCACCGACGGTTCTTGCTGATTTTTTGAATTTTGCAGTAGACTTTAAGCCCAATTCACTCATCGCATAAATAATACGACGCTGAACCGGTTTTAGACCATCGCCAATAAACGGCAGTGCGCGGTCAAGAATGACATACATCGAATAGTCAAGATAGGCACGCTCACTAAACTCTCCTACACTTTGCTGCTCAAGGCCAATTTGGCTCATTCGTTCCTTTATCTGCTAATTGATTTTGCACGAGGGTACGTGCGGTTTGTGCTATTTTAATTCAACTGGGCGTCTCATTAAGATAATTTAAGATTGTTGTAAATAGATTTTAAAGTTGGGCCTGAGGAGGGGTAATAAATTTAACCGTTTTTAAGCTGCTGATGTAGCACCCTTCTTCAATATGAAAAAATGGTAAAAATACTCAGAATAGAATCACATGGTATTTTGAGAAAGCTCAATTTATCAGCCAATTGGTGAGGTCATTTTACGACCACCCAAGCAATGCAAGTGAATATGAAAAACAACTTGTCCGCCATCTGCATTGCAATTCATTACCAGTCGATAGCCACTCTCGGCGAAACCACGCTCTTTGGCAATCCTTGTTGCTGTAAGGCTTAACTCTCCCATTAATTCAGCGTTATCTGCATCATTTGGTGTTGAGATATGCTCTTTCGGAATCACCAAAAAATGCTCGGGAGCTAGGGCATTAATATCCTTAAATGCCAAAACCCTATCATCCTCATAGAGTTTTTCTGCAGGAATATCGCCAGCAATAATTTTACAAAATAAACAATCAGTCATTCTTTTTTCCTAAATTTCAACAAATAAATCAGCATAAATACTGTCTTATTATATCTCGCCTGCTGACACATATTCCTCAAAAACAAGAGTTAGTTTCTTGGATAAAGCGTTTCCGTGTGACCATCAACAGCTAAGATTTGGCCAGAAATATGTTTGCCAAAATCTGACGCTAAAAAGCAAATAGAATGTGAAATTTCCTCTGGATCGACAAAGCACTGCATTGATGTACCAATTGCATACATTCTACGCACCTCTTCTGGCTCAATATTATCAGCTAGCGCGTGCGCACTAATCACCCTCTCCATACGGTCACCATTAACATTTCCCGGAACAATGCCATTGACTCGAATATTATCAGGGCCGAGCTCCATTGCCAAAGTCTTGGTAAAACCTGTGACTGCCCATTTAGCTGCCGCATAAGGTGTGCGATTTGGGAAGCCAAGAATTCCCGCGCCCGAAATTAGATTAATAATCACCTCACTTTGTTGTTTTTTAAAGATTGGCACCACTCATCTTACGCAATAGAACTGCGCATTAATGCCAACAGCCATACAACTGTCCCACTCATCATCACTGATTTCTTCAACGGATTTTGTTGGTCCACTGATACCAGCATTATTGACCAAAATATCGAGACCACTTGGCAAAATTTCCTCAAAAATTGGGTCCAGATTGCTGGATTTAGAGACATCACAAACGAAGGTTATAATCCCTTCTGGCAGCGTTTTTAAGGAGGTTTCATCAATATCACAGGTAAAAACTTTGGCGCCAATATTGTGCATTGCTATCGCTGTCGCCCTACCCATGCCATCACCGCCTGCGGTGATGAAAACTCTTTTACCTTCCAATGAAATATTCATTTCAATCCCCCAATCAAAACCATAAAGTTGGGATTATAAAACAATTAGTTATTCCCAGAAAAGAACTTCTGCCCCAACAAACCCGCAATGATGAGAGTAATACCAAGTACTGTAGAGGGCATGATGACCTCACCCAGAACAAAATACAGCACCACCAAAGATAAAAACGGCGTAACAAAAGCTAAGCTAGTCACTCTTGACACTGTTGAAGAGCGACTCAAGGCGGACTGCCATAAGACAAAAGTAATGCCCATTTCAAACAAGCCAATATAGGCGGCACCAAGCAGGCCATTGATACTAGGTAATTCGAATGTGGATCCTAGAAAAACAGCCAATACGACAAATGGCAAACTGAATAAAAATATCAAGAAAAGAGTGACAACAATATCGTTGCTTTTCTTTGTATTGAACAACCAAAATAACGCCCAAATGACGGTCGTTGATAATGCCAGAATAACACCTAGAGTATTGCTAAACTCAAGCGCAAACAGGTTGCCTTTAGTAGCAATGATAAGCACACCAACATAACTAACAACAACCCCAAGAAAAGCCTTAAATCTCATCTTTTGTTTAAGGATGGGAATGGATAACAACACCATCATCACTACCCAAGAGTAATTGATTGCCATGGCCTCTTGCGCGCTCAATAAGTCATAAGCCTCAAAAAGAACAATATAGTAAAGACAAGGATTGAGTAGAGACAAAGGAATAAGTCTTGCCATTGCTGCTTTTGGGTATTGGCGAAGCAAATGCAGTTTTTGCTGCAGCAGAATAATAACAAAAAGCGCTGCAATTGAAAACAGTGTGGCATAAAAAACCAATTGTATTGGCGATAGATATGCCAGTGATAATTTAAAGGCAGAAGCAACCGTTGACCAAAAAAATATAGCGATAGCGGCAAAGCAGTAGGCTTGATTTTGATTACTTATTGAACGAAACATTGTGCGCTAAACCCTTATTTATAACTCAGGCCAAACAAAGGCCTTAAATACTTAACCCTTTTAATAATCAACTCATAACTCAGCCAGCTAAGCAACAACGTAAAAACAATGATCAATACAAGTTGCAATACAGCTGGCATATCAAGCTTTAATATATAGCTTGTGCTCAAATACTGAAAAAACATATGCACAATATAGATTGGATAAACAGCCGGGCTTAAATAACCCAACAACGCACTCGGCTGATTAAGATAACCATAGGCATAGCCAAAAATAGCATACAGCCATAACATCGATTCTATCGAAATTAACCAAACGGGTACAGCCTCCAAGCCAAACACAAACAAACGAATGAAATAAAGAAACAAAGCTATTAGGAACAACCACAACTTGTGCTTCTGTACCAATGTAAAGAAAGTCTCACCAATGCTTACAAAACAAAATCCAAAGAAAAAGGCAAGTAGGCCAATAAAAAATCCGTGAAGTGTGCCGGCGTACATACTGAAATATTCTGGCGAAATAACAAGTGCTTCTATAATAAATGGAATGGCAATAATTGCCAAGCCTAATGGGCTTTTTAACAAGCGCTTTAGGAGGTCAATGAATGCATTTTCTGGTGATTTTTGAAAATAATGGAATACCGGCAAGCACAAAATAACATAAGCCGTAATATTACCAAGGAACCATAAGTGACCCATGCTGGGCCAGTAAGCAATGGTTTGATCTGTATAAGACTGATAAACAACAAAATGCAAGGGCACAATGACGAGCGAGCCAAAGGCAAGCGGTAAAAAAATTCGCCTCAATCGATCGAAGTATAACGCCCTCCAATCTCGCCTTCTCATGGCAAAGCACACACCCATTCCCGAAACAAAAAACAACAGGGGAATGCGCCAAATATTGACCAACTCCATAAGAATCCAAAGCCATTCCAAGCTATTTTCGCTCTGAATAAAAGCAATTGTCCACGCCCAAGGCTGAAAACTAACAACGGAATGGTAAACGATGAGAATGGCAATAGCAATAACCCTCAGCCAATCTATATCGTGTCGTCGTGCGTCTGTATTCATTTACTCTCAGCTTGTTTAATAAACCATGGAAATTCGCCACTTGGTCGGCGCGATAGTAACACAAAACAGCTGAAAACAAAGCGAATCCGCTGCTATGCAATAAAAATATTGACACCCTCGTAAAGCAAATAAAAACCAAAAAATGCCAAAAGTGCGGCATTGAAATAACTGAGTTTGTTTTTAGAAATTTTGGCGCCCTTCCTGCCAACCATACTCCAAAAGAATACCCCAGTTAGAAAGAAAGGAATGCCGCTCAAATAAAAAATAGCAATATTCAGTGGCAAGGAATCGCTATAGTTGGCAATCAAAAATCCTGGGGGCACGGCAAGCCAAGTCTTTGGATTAAACCACGTCATTAAAGACATTGCCTTCCAATTAAAGTCAATTTTGACATTCGGGTTACGCTTTGAACGTATCACCTGCCAACACAAGTAGAAAATAACAAAGGCACCAACAAAATAAAGCGCGTTCATCAGCTCTGCGTTAAACCCGCCCAAGACACCTATTACAGTGCCGATAATAACAAGAATTGGCAACCAACAAACCAGCAAGTAAATAAAGTAATTTTTGTAGATGTAGGCAAATGATGAATAGCGCGACACTTCCATCAACGTTGTCCAAAATGGACTGGCGCTAAAGGTAAAAGCAGACCAATAGATTAGTGTGGCGACAAGAGAGTCCATTAGGCTTTTTTAATCAAAGAATAACAGTAGAGCAACAAGCCGAGCCAAATACCAATAAAACCGATAAATTGATCGCTATTAAATGCCTCATTAAAATAATAATAGCCAAGCAAAAACTGCAACGTAGGATTGACAAAAGAAAGAATGCCGGCTGTTGTCATGGGTAATAGCCTTGCCCCCGCAGTAAACAACACCAGCGGCACAACGGTGACTATCCCAGCAAAGAAAAGAAGTAAATCTGTTGAACGGTCAACAGTCAAAAAAGCTATTTGGGTGCTTCCAACCATCCAAAAAACAAAAAATAGCGTTATTGGCAGCAACACGATAGTCTCAAGAAGTAGCCCGGGCACTGCGGAAGATTTCATTGATTTCCTCATTAAGCCGTACGAGGCAAAGCTAAGCGCCAGCACAAGGCCAAGCCAAGGAAATACATCTACACTGGCAACGTAATAGAGAGCGCCGACTATAGCAAACCCAATAGCGCACTTCTGCAGCATTGAAACACGCTCTTTGAAAAAAATAAAGCCACCCAATATATTAAATATTGGTGACAAAAAATACCCCATAGAGCCTTCAATCACTCGACCCAAACTAACCGCAAGAATATAAGTGCCCCAGTTAATGCAAATCAAAGTACCGGTGACCAATAAAAACAACAGCTCGCCTTTATCACCAAGGACTGAGCGTACGTTGCGACGCCATGAAGATTTAAGCCCCACAAACAGAAGTAGTATTGGGATGGACCAAATTATCCTGTGTGCCAGTATTTCAGTTGGCTCAACATGGTTAAGAAGCGACCAATAGATTGGGAAGAATCCCCAAATAAGGTAGCCAGAAAGAATAAGCAGAATTCCTCTGTTCATCAGCGGCTCAAGTGTATCGAATTGTAAAGCGTGAGTTAGCTTTTCGTAGTGGAATGCAAGGCAATTCGTGTGCCTTCCGAATCTTTGATAACAGCACGATGCCCAAAATTACCTATCTGATGAGTGTCTTGGACAATTTCACCGCCCATTTTGACGCACTCAACAACCGCTTCTTCAAGCCTGCCATCAACGTTAAAGTAAACAAGGGGGCCGCTATCGCAAGGTACGTAATCGCCATCAGGATACAAGCAACCACCACTACCATCACTCAGGCCAATTGTAGCAAACGTCATTTCATCCAACTCAGTAATATCAACCTCTTTATCAAGCACAGCGTTGTAGAAATCTGCTGCGCGAAGCAAATCAACGACTGGAATATCCACCCAAACGATTACATTATTGTCATTATTACTCATTTTCGTCATTCCCTGAAGTTTGTGCAATATCACCTGTTGGACTCACAACCACTGAAACAGGCGAAGATCCTTTTTCTCTTTTATTTATTTCATGCAATGTTTCATTAATGCGAAAAATCACAATCATCAGTTCACAGGCAATTCGCCCACCAATTGAGATGCTTGCCATTAAAAACAAACCACGAAAAACATCGCCCTCAAATATGGCGCCAAAGCCACTACCGATCGCTAAGAAAAGTAGCAACCAATAGAGAATGGTAATCAATTTTGGAGCAATCATCTCATCGAGTGAAAAAAGTTCATTTGTATCAATTTTCCCAAATAATGGCTTGATCGCGCTTTTCAGATTGCTTAGTACTTCTTTATTGCTCATTGCTTAGCTTTATTGATGCTGTAGGAAGTCATATTATAGCCCCACAATATGCATATTGATAAAAATCATTCAGCCAATTTAGTGACTAAAAAATATATGAAAAAAAACCAAAAAAAAAGCCCGTCACAAGGACGGGCTTTTCATATCTAATAAATTAGATATTCATACTCAACTTACTTATGAGTCTTGAAGCTAGTCCAAGCAGTACCAACAACGTTGTACTCTAGGAATGAACCTTTAACTTCACCAACATCGTTGAATTCAACACCAGTTGCACCAACGTAGTTGATTTCACCACCATTTGCTAACGTGTGTAGACCAAGGCCAATTTGACCAGCTTTGATTTCTACACCTGGAGCGTTACCAATAGACATCATAGCCGCTTGGATATCGCCTCTGTCAGTTGACGCTTGAGAAGCAAGAATAATCAATGCCATAGCATCGTAAGCTTCACCAGAGTATGGTCCTGGAGTGATTCCAGCAGCAGTCGTTACAGTAGCCCATGATGCAGCAGCATTACTACCACCTGGAGCTGTACCCCAAGAACCGTCTAGACCGTCAAGACCACCAAGAGCTGGACCAGAACCGATCATGCCGTCAGCAAAGATGTAGCTGTCAAATGCGCCTGTATCAACAGAAGCAGTTGTTAGTGATAGTGCACCACCGTCAGCATAACCAAATACCGCTAGCACTGAAGAACCACCGGCAGAAAGAGAAGCTACGTCAGCAGAGTAGTCTGCTTTGCCTTCTTCGTGACCAGAGTTAACAGTAACTGTACCACCAAGAGCTTCATACGAACCAACGAACGCATCAGCTAGGCCTTTACCGTAGTCATTGTTTGTATAAGTAACAGCAACACTTGTAATGCCTCTGCCCATTGCAATAGCAGCAAGGACTTGACCTTGTCTTGCATCAGAAGGTGCAGTTCTAAAGAAGAAACCGTTGTCTTCAATAGTTGACAATGCCGGCGAAGTAGCCGAAGGTGAAATGTTTACAACACCGTTAGGTGCAGTTACATTGTTAATAACCGCTGTAGTAACACCAGAACAGTTAGGACCAACAAGAGCGATAACGCCGTCGTTGATTAAACGCTCAGCTTCTGAAATCGCTGCGTCAGCATCGATACATTTAGAATCGCCCTGTGGTACGCTAATAGTACCGTGTGCATACCAACCAGAAGCGTTAGCTTCTGAAGCAGCTAGAACTGTACCATCATGAATATCACCAATTAGTGATTCAAGTGGACCCGTGTAGCCTTGTAAGCTACCAATACTAACGTCTGCTAGTGCAACAGTTGACATACCCATTGAAAGGGCGATGCCAGCAGTTGTTTTAAGATAATTTCTCATTTTCTCTCCTTAGTTTAACAAAAAAGTTTCTTCCGCAATAAAAAATCTCCTCAGAAGAAACACCAGTCAATGATAAACATTTTCTTCGGTCGTGTGTTGACAAAATAGTGCTTTAAATGAAGAAAAGCTGCAAAATAATAAAAATAAAAGCACCTTCCTCCCATAAATGACCATTATTTATGGGTCGTTTTGATTAAGGTGAAAAGCTAAAGTTCTTTATTTTTTTCTGGCAGGATACCACCGGGAGAAAATCGCATCACCATGAGCATAATACCGCCCATAAAGACCAAGCGCAAATGATGCACTCTATCTTCGATAAACAGAGTGACTGCACTTTGTTCGCCGGCAATATTACTAATTACTTCAGCAACCCATAGACCCATTGGGCCAGCTTGGATCCACAAGAACCAAATAATAAAGGCGCCTACAACCGAGCCCAAGTTATTGCCCGATCCACCAACAATCACCATTACCCAAATAAGGAAGGTGAATCGTAGTGGCTGATATGACGTTGGATTTAAAAGGCCGTTATAAGTTACAAGCATTGCACCCGCAAGTCCAACAATAGCCGAACCAATGACAAAGATCTGCAAATGCTGACGAGTAATATTTTTACCCATCGCAGCCGCCGAGACTTCGTTATCTCTAATCGCCCTTACCTTTCTCCCCCAAGGAGAATCAAGTGCCAGGTTAGCCATAATAATAAGACCGACCAGAATAGTAACAAAGAACCCTGCATAACAAAGCTTAACAAAGATTGTGGAGAATTCTCTTACGCCAAAACCCACTGTCAATGCCAAGTCTTGGAACCACGGAGCCTGCTGTAGCTGCAGTTCGTACGGTACCGGTCTTTGTAAGCCTGTTACATTTTTAACACCCCTGCTCAGCCAATCTTCGTTTTTAATCACGTAAATGATGATTTCCGAAATACCCAAGGTTGCAATTGCAAGATAATCCGATCTTAAGCCGAGGGTAATTTTACCAATCGACCAAGCAGCGGCAGCAGCGGCTAGACCACCTACAAGCCATGAGAGCAACACCGGCAAGCCCAATCCACCAAGATAGCCCGTGCCCGCAGGATTTACTTTTTCAATAGCATTCGCGCCATCAGCGAAGAAATAACGCATAGCAAAGAAGCCAAGAAATATAGCGGCAAAAACAATCCACTTGTTAAACTTTTTATTGTGCAGAACAACACCAACCACAACGGTAATCACGCCAAGTATTAAAGCAATCAGCATATTGAAGCCACCTGCTTCAACCGCCTCTGTAACCGGTTGTTGAGAAATCAAAACAACGCTTAAACCGCCAAGCGCTGCAAAACCCATGATTCCCACATTAAACAAGCCAGCGTAACCCCACTGAATGTTGACGCCCAGCGCCATAATTGATGAGATCACACAAAGATTAAAAATACCAAGTGCCAGTGGCCACGACTGATTAAAGCCAACAAACAATAAGATTGTCGCCATTATTGCGAAAGTTACTTGCGTGCGGTGAGATTGCCACACTTCACTAACCATATTCATCATCACACCACCTTACCTTTAAAGATACCCGTCGGTCGTATTAATAAAACGACCACCAGAATCACGAATGAAATTGCATACTTGTACTCTACGCCAATCAGCTGCACTAAAGAGTCTGGAACGTAGCCAGGTAATAAATATATTAAGAATTTTTTATAAGCGTAGGTCAGGAACAGCTCTGAGAATGAAACCACAAAGGCGCCCACAATCGCACCCATGGGCGAGCCAATGCCGCCGACAATGACCGAGGCAAATATTGGCAATAACAATTGGTGGTACTGGAATGGCAAGAAGCCCTTATCTAGACCGTAAAGTGTTCCAGCAATCGCCGTAAATGTAGCAACAATTAACCAAGTCACTCTGACCACCCTATCTGGATCAATACCTGATAACAACGCCAAGTCCTCGTTGTCTGAATAAGCGCGCATTGACTTACCTGTTTTGGTCTTGTTTAAGAAATAAAACAAGAAAGCCACCAATAAAATAGCCATAGTCACCGTTAAGAACTGTGAAGTTTTAATAGCTATACCCTGAGTAAGACCGGTAAATTCCTTAAAATCTCTGACAGAAAACAAGAATCTAGCGCCGTCATCAAACGTCATGCGCTCCGGTCCATTGATAATCCTCACTATGCCACCAGTAACAAACATCAAACCCATAGAGACCATACACACTGTAATTGGCTTGGCCTTGATTCGACGGTAATGCTGGTAAACCAACTTATCCATCACCAATAAGTAGATTGCCGTAAAAACAACAGCAAAAGGCAGGGCATATAATGCCGTTGGTACAAAGCTCAAAAACTCAAAAGGCGGCAAGATCGCCCCAAAATTAGCATTTGCCCAATCGCTTTGGAACAGGGCAAGCATCAAAATAACCATTACCGCGCCAAAAGCCATAGAATCGCCCTGGCCAAAATTGGAGAATCGAAGGATCGAATAAATCAAAGTAACCGCAAGCGCACCAAGTGCCAGCTGTGAGCCATAAGCAATGGCTGGAACAATAATGAAATTTGTTAATAATGCAAATGCATTAAGAATGTCTACAGATTCAGAAACCACGCTAACCCCCTAAAAATTTCTTTCTGACTTCTGGGTCAGCAATAAGCTCTTTACCCGTGCCAGTGTGTGTATTTCTGCCAGAAACCAAAACAAAACCCTTGTCGGCAATATTAAGCGCTTGTTGAGCATTTTGCTCAACCATTAATACCGCTCTACCTGAATTCTTCAGATCCAAAATATTGGAAAAAATCTCGTCCATTACAATCGGCGATACACCTGCCGTTGGCTCGTCTAAAAGCATCACTGTTGGTTTTGTCATCATTGCACGACCAAAAGCAACTTGCTGTCTTTGTCCGCCTGAAAGTTCGCCCGCATTCTGCTTACGCTTTTCATAAAGAATGGGAAACAAGTCGTACACCTCTTGGATTGTGTGTGAAATGTCGTCCTCTCTAAGAAAGCCGCCCATCTCCAGATTTTCATGAACAGTCATCGAGGTAAATACATTATTTGTCTGCGGCACAAAAGCCAAACCAAGGCTGATTCGTTCTTGCGTTGATAGGTGAGTAATGTCTTGACCATCAAATATGACCGAGCCTTCACTTGGGTTTAGCATACCCAAAAGCACCTTCATCGCAGTAGACTTGCCAGCACCATTCGGGCCAACAATAACAGCTAACTCGCCTTTTTCAACTGACACAGAACACTCGTGCAAAATTGGCACTGGACCGTAAGCCGCCACTAAGCTGTTTCCTTCTAAATATGCCATTACGCCAATTCCTTTGTTTTGATGCCCTGACCTAAATAGGCATCGATAACCGCATGAGAACTTTTAATCTCGTCTGGTGTACCTGTTGTCAAAATTTGACCTTCCGCCAAAACCACAACTGGATTGCACAAACGTGAAATAAAGTCCATGTCATGCTCAATCATACAAAATGTATAGCCTCTTTCTTCATTTAAACGAAGAATCGCATCACCAATTTGTCTTAAGAGGGTTCTGTTAACGCCCGCGCCAACTTCATCCAACAACACAACTTTTGCATCAACCATCATCGTGCGAGCCAATTCAATTAATTTTTTCTGACCACCTGAAAGGTTGCCTGCACGCTCATTTTTTAAATGACTAATGCTCAAGAAATCGATCACCTCTTCGGCTTTCTTTTGAAGCTCTTTCTCTTCTTCTTGAATTTCCTTGCGCTTTAGCCAAGTATTAATTAAGCTCTCACCCAACTGACCCGCTGGCACCATCATCAAGTTTTCTAAGACACTGAGTGTTGGGAATTCGTGGGCAATTTGAAAGGTTCTAAGTACGCCTTTGTGGAATAACTGGTGTGACAGAAGGTCTGTTACATCTTCACCATCTAGGATAATTTCACCCGTAGTAGGCTGGTAAAGACCGGCGATAAGATTAAATAGAGTGGTTTTTCCAGCGCCATTAGGGCCGACCAAACCTGTAATCGAGCCGCGTTCGATGTGTAAATCCACACCATCAACCGCTCTAATCCCGCCAAAATGCTTGGATAGGTTCTTGATTGTAATCATTCGGTTTTTAAGAAGTACTCTCCTACTTCTTTCTTTTAACTATGAAGCAGAGAATTATGCCGTAATAAGGTCAAGTCTTCAATCAAATTTGCAGTAATTAGTCCAATTTACAGGATAAACTGCAAAAAATACCTAAATTTTGCAGTTATTAAATTATTACAAAGCGATTTTGCAGCTTCTGACTTATTAGGCTTTCTCATTATTGAGAGCCATGATGAGCCTTTTCCTTGATATAGATATCAAAGAGAGCCTTACACGTATTGTCCCGCAGCCCAGCCGGACGACCAAGCCCACTGAAAATTATAGCCGCCCAACCATCCCGTTACATCAACCGTTTCACCAATAAAGTACAAGCCAGAATGCTTTGTCGACTCCATCGTTTTCGATGACAAGCCGTTAACATCAACGCCTCCAGTGCACACCTCTGCAGTGCGCATTCCCTCTGTACCACTGGGGTGTAAAGGCCAATGATTAAGCAGTATAGAAAATCGTTTTAAATCGCTTTGTTTTATCTCGCCCAAAGTTAACTCAGCCAACTCAATTTCAAGCAAGGTATTTGCCAGTCTTTCGGCGAACCTTCTCGGTAATAACTCGGACAAAACAGTTTTAAGCGCGGTCTTTCCGCGTGCTTGCTGTGCCTCAAACAGTGCGCTCACAGCATCCACTTCAGGTAATAAATTAATCACAAGTTCGTCCCCTTTATGCCAATAAGATGACGCTTGCAGAGCGGCAGGCCCACTGATGCCTCGATGAGTAATCAACACTCCCTCTCTAAAGCTAACACCATTACACATAACAATCGCATCCAGTGACAAACCGGAAAGATCTTTAAAATACCGATCAATGTCATTTTGTTGAAAGGTGAAAGGCACAAGGGCTGGTTTGAATGAGTTGGATTTCACACCAAACTGCTTTGCAATTTGTAAGCCAAAATCCGTGGCGCCCATTTTGGGAATGGATGGCCCGCCTGTCGCTACCACAAGCGATGTAGAGCTGATGGTTTGGGCTTGTGTTGTTATCGTATATTTCTTTTCAAATTCTATTTTTTCTACAACACTGTCAAGCACAATAGCAACACCCGCTTGTCGACACTCATCGAGCAACATATCAACCACTGCGCCCGCTTTTTGATCACAGAATAACTGCCCTAGCGTTTTCTCAGTCCACTGCAAATTATGCTTTTCCATGAGCGCAATAAAATCCCATTGCGTGTAACGCGACAAAGCGGATTTATGAAAATGAGAATTAGGCGATAAATAGGATTCCGGCTCAGTGTATAGATTAGTGAAGTTGCAACGACCGCCGCCTGAGATTAGAATTTTTTTACCGGCTTTTTTGGCCTTTTCAATCAAAACAACCTTGCGACCGCGCTTGCCCGCCTCAACTGCGCACATTAGCCCTGCTGCACCACCGCCAAGAATAACAACATCAACGCTCATAGGGGTGATTAAGGCAGTACTTTTTTAAATGTTTTGACGACAACACTCTGATACACGCCAGCAGCAACATAAGGATCGGCATCCGCCCAGGCCTGTGCAGCAATCAAGTCGTCAAACTCCGCAACAATAAGCGAGCCTGTAAAGCCAGCTTCACCGGGCTCATTAGTGTCAATTGCAGGGTGTGGACCGGCCAAAATTAAACGACCTTCATCCTTGAGTTGATTCAATCTTTCAATATGTGCAGGCCTTGCACTCATACGTTTTTCTAATGAATTCTCAACATCCTGAGAAATAATGGCATATAACATTACAGTTCTCTCTTAAAATTTATAAATCCAGCACATCTTGCATGGAATACAGTTTACTTTGTTTTCCGCTTAACCAACTTGCCGCTCGAACTGCGCCATTGGCAAAGGTCATTCTTGAAGAGGCCTTGTGCGTTATTTCAACACGCTCGCCTTCCATAAAAAAACTCACCGTATGATCACCCACAACATCACCTCCTCTAACCGTTGAAAAGCCAATGGTTTGTCGGCTGCGTGGCTCTTCAATACCCTCGCGACCATAAACCGCACAAGCGCTCAAATCTCTCCCCAATGCATTGGCCACCACTTCGCCCATCTTCAACGCAGTGCCAGATGGCGCGTCCACTTTGTAACGATGGTGTGTCTCGATGATTTCAATATCTGCATCATCGCCAAAAACTTTGGCGGCCGTATCTAACAACTTAAGCGTTAAATTAACACCGACACTCATGTTCGGCGCAAAAACAATAGCGATATCATTGGCTGCAGCTTCAATGAGCAATAACTCCTCATCACTAAATCCTGTCGTGCCAATCACCATGCCTTTGCCGGCTTTTTGACAAATAGCTAAATACTCAAGGGTTGCCTCGGGACGCGTGAAATCAATCAAAACATCAAAGCTATCAAGCATCTCTTCAAGCTTATCACCCAAGTCTAGAGTGCAACCAATTTCAATATTTGAATTCAGCTCTGCCGCTTCAGCCAAAGTTTGACCCATGCGGCCATTGGCGCCGGAAATTGCAATTCTAGTCATTTAACCCATCCTCTAAAAACCCATTATTTTTTACCACAGTATCAATATCCTGTAATGTTTTAAGCAGTTCAGCCATTCTGTCAATTGGCATCGAATTTGGCCCATCACTCTTAGCATTAGCAGGGTTTGGGTGTGTTTCCATGAACAAGCCCGAGATTCCCACAGCTACGGCCGCCCTTGCCAATACGGGTACCATCTCTCTTTGACCGCCTGAAGTTGCGCCCTGTCCACCCGGTTGCTGTACTGAATGGGTTGCATCATATACCACTGGGCATCCGGTTGAACGCATACTTGCTAAGCCACGCATATCCGAGACCAGCGTATTGTAACCAAATGAGGTGCCTCGATCACACACCATAATTTGTTGGTTGCCGGTTGCTTTCGCTTTATCAACCACATTGTTCATATCCCAAGGCGCTTGAAACTGGCCTTTTTTAATATTGACCGGCAAACCTTGCTTGCAAACATTTTGAATAAAATTGGTTTGGCGCACTAAAAAAGCAGGAGTTTGCAGTACGTCTACCACTGACGCAACCTCATCAAGAGGTGTATCTTCATGGACATCGGTGAGCACTGGGACGCCTATCTCATTCTTTACTTTATCCAGTATTCTTAAACCTTCAGCTATTCCTAAGCCCCGAAAACTGTCGGCACTCGTTCTGTTGGCTTTATCAAAAGAAGACTTATAGATAAAGTTAATACCCAGATCAGCGGTAACTTGCGCTAAATACGCGGCCGTTTCCATTGCTAGTGATTCAGACTCAATAACGCAAGGGCCAGCAATGAGGAAAAAAGGCCGGTCGATAGCGACTTGGAAGTTTAATAGATTCACCCTTAATACTCATGTCTTTAATATAAAGCCAGATTATACCAACAGTACAAGTTTCGTAACAACTGAGCTGATGCCCTACTTAATACAACTTGGTTTCGTTTAAAATAGCTTTTGTTATTCACTTATACAAAGGTCTTAAGACCATGACAACTCAAACGCCAGACATACTCAAAAGAATCGTCAAGCGCAAGCACGAAGAAATCGAGGAATCCATCAGGCGCGTCTCAGTAGAGCGAATGATGGAGCATGCCAACTTTGGCGACAAGCCAAGAGGCTTTTACAATACTTTGGCGGCGAAAGCCGAACGCGGCGAAAGTGCAGTTATCGCAGAAATTAAAAAAGCCTCGCCAAGCAAGGGCGTTTTGCGTGAGAATTTTAATCCGGTAGAAATCGCCGAAAGCTATGAAAAAGGTGGCGCTTGTTGCCTTTCTATTTTGACCGATAGAGATTTTTTCCAAGGTGACCCTCAGTATTTAATTAGAGCAAGAGCCGCTGTATCATTGCCGGTAATTCGTAAAGACTTTATCGTTAGACCTTACCAAGTTTACGAAGCACGTGCAATGAGTGCGGACTGCATCTTGCTAATCGTATCCTGTCTTAGCGATAACGAACTTCTAACACTTTATGATTTAGCGACATCGCTCGGCATGGATGTATTGGTAGAGGTGCATGATTTGGCAGAATTAAAACGCGCCCTCACACTGGACTTACCAATGGTTGGTATCAATAATCGCAATCTTCGTACTTTTGAAGTTTCTTTGCAAACAACAATCGACTTGCTCAGTGAAATTAATGACGACACGCTGGTGATTACCGAATCTGGCATTTTATCTAGGGAGGACGTTGCTTTAATGCATGAGAATAATGTTTATGGCTTCCTAGTTGGCGAGGCATTTATGCGGCATGAAAGCCCAGGGCAACAGTTAAAGGAGTTTTTCTATGAACGTTAAAGTTAAATGGATTGACGGCATGATGATGGTCGGTGAATCTGGCAGTGGACACGCTGTAGTAATGGATGGCCCGCCGGATGTTGGCGGCAACAACATGGGCGTTAGACCCATGGAAATGCTTCTTATCGGGATGGCTGGCTGCACCACGGTTGATGTGGTGAGCACGCTAAAAAAGATGCGTGAAAATATTGACGATTGTGTTGCTGAAGTGAGTGCTGAACGCGCCGACGATCACCCTAAGGTTTTTACCAATATTCATATTCATTTTGTTGTTAAAGGCTCAGACCTCAATCCAACAAAAGTTGGGAAGGCAATCAGTCTTTCTGCTGACAAGTATTGCTCGGCCTCGATTATGATGGCTAAAACAGCAAGCGTCACTCACGACTTCGAGATCGTAGAATAATGTTTGGCTGGATCGGCACCGTCACCGGCGTTACAGGCGGCATCACTATCGCTCTTAATACTTCTTACTCTAAGTATGCGTTTTTAGTTTTTTTGATCTCATCTTGTTGTTGGCTAATCCAAGGAATTAAAAATAAAGACAAGGCGTTAATCATACTTAATACCGTTTTTATGACAATTGATTTGATCGGTATTTACCGCTGGATTCTGCCAGATTTAATGGCTTAATTGATGTTACAATTTTCCTCTATTACACAAATAACTTAAGAGAAATAAATACAGTATAATACGTTTTCTTTGGAGAGATGGCCGAGTGGCTGAAGGCGCGCCCCTGCTAAGGGTGTATAGGATTTATCTCCTATCGAGGGTTCGAATCCCTCTCTCTCCGCCATAAATTTAACCCACTTAATGTGGGTTTTTTATTACTTACAGTAACATTCGAACCCGACATGGGGATTGTTTTCAGATTAGGAGTTAGTTAATCCACGCACATGGTATCTTATTAGCCCTATGAGAACAGACACCCCTTTCGTTATTGCCGGCCGCACCTTTCACTCGAGATTATTAGTTGGTTCGGGAAAATACAAAGATTTAGAAGAAACTCGTTTAGCGACCGAAGCATCAGGTGCCGAGATTATTACGGTTGCCATCAGACGAACCAATATTGGTCAAAATGCCAATGAAGAAAGTTTACTCGATGTTATTTCGCCTGAAAAATACACCATTCTGCCAAATACAGCAGGCTGTTATAATGCCAAAGATGCTGTACGCACTTGTATGCTTGCACGAGAATTATTGGATGGCCACAATCTAGTAAAGCTGGAAGTCTTGGGCGATGAAAAAACACTTTATCCTAATATCGTTGAGACGCTTGATGCTGCCAAAACACTAATCAAAGACGGTTTCGATGTAATGGTCTATACCTCAGACGATCCAATCGTTGCCAGAGAGCTGGAAGAGATTGGCTGTTGTGCTATTATGCCACTTGCATCCTTAATTGGCTCAGGTCAAGGTATAGCTAACCCGTACAATATTAAGCTGATCAAAGATCAAGCCAGCGTTCCCGTATTGGTTGATGCCGGCATTGGTTGTGCAAGTGATGCAGCAAAGGCGATGGAACTCGGTTGTGACGGTGTTTTGATGAACTCCGCCATTGCCAATGCAGATGACCCTTTGTTAATGGCAAGCGCTATGCAGTACGCTGTAAAAGCTGGCCGTGAATCTTTCCTCGCTGGCAGGATGATGAAAAAAGCTTACGCTTCTGCCTCCTCACCGTTGGAAAACATAATCTAGCTAGACTGCAGAAAACTTGAGAGTGTGGCAGCATCAATACTCCATCACACTTTACATTATTAAAGCTTAACCAAGTACCTTCCCACTGCTTTTGCTTGCAATATTTGTTGATAAGCCTGTTGAATTTCATCAAGCGATATTTCATCCACTAATTTATTCAGGGTGTCAATCTTAAACTCATTGGCAATTTTTTCCCAGGCCTGCGTTTTTTTATCTAATGAGGCCTCAACTGAATCAATTCCAATCAACCTTACACCTCTCAAAATAAAAGGGAATACATTGGTATTAAGTGAAATTGAGGCCACTAATCCACAACACGTAACAACCCCACCATACTTTACCTGTTTTAAGGCTTCAGCTAGTATATTTCCACCAACCGTATCAACAACTCCTGCAAATCTTTCTTTGCCCATTGGGCTTTTATTTTCCACATCAAACTCTTTTCTCAGGATAACTTCTTGAGCGCCGAGAGTTTTTAAGTAATCCACTTGTTGCTCCTTCCCAGAAAGTGCAATTACATCAAATCCAAGTTTGGATAAAATTGCTACAGAAATACTGCCAACGCCACCGGTAGCACCTGTAACTAGCACTTCGCCACTTGTAATGCCATTATTTAACAACTCATTGATACTTAAAGCAGCTGTTAAACCAGCAGTTCCATAAATCATTAATTCCCTTAATGAGATATTATTTGGTTTCTTGATTAGCCAGGCCTCTGGAGCTTTTACAAATTCACTATGACCACCATTTGTGTTCATCCCTAAATCATAACCAGTCATGAAAACTTCATCACCCGGATGAAATGCATCTGATCTGGATTCAGCAACAATGCCACTGACGTCAATACCTGTTACATGTGGAAAAACTCTTGTCACACCCGGATTTCCTATTGCACTTAAAGCATCTTTATAATTTAACGATGAATAAGAAGTTTTAATTAAAACTTGACGCTCTGCCAAAACAGGTTTTTCAATTTCTTTAACACTTGTTGTAAATTTTTTCTCTTCGATTTTTTCCACTACAAAAGCTTTCATATTTTTCGTCTCGATTTTTAAATATTTTATTTTAGCTTAAATGAAATATAATTATAAGAACTTACTTTTTAGTAAGGTACTATACTTTTTGAAACTATTACGTTTTCAAATATAAACAGGAAAAACATGGATAAAAGCATGAATACAGCATTTGAGAAATGTCCGGTTGAAACCTCCATTGATGTCTTAGCAGGAAAATGGAAAATATTAATACTATGGTATTTATTATCAGAAACAAAAAGATTTAATGAATTACAAAAGCTACTCCCAAGGACCACACAAAAGATGTTAATTCAAAAGCTTAGAGAGCTGGAAAAGGATGGTATAGTTCATAGAGAGGTTTATCCGGTTGTGCCTCCAAAAGTTGAATACTCGCTGACACCTTATGGACAAAGTCTAAAACCGATATTAAAAACGCTTTATTTATGGGGCGAAATACACAAAGAAAGAAAATTTTAATTATTTAGTTGCGGTAATTCGTGACAATATCCAAGCCTGCTGATGTTATTGAAAGAACAGGTGTATTACTGGCCCCACCACCCCGGGGGGTCAAAAACGCCTCTGGCGAACACCATGCAACATACAATCAAAACCGGTCGTGAATCTTTTCTTGCGGGAAGAATGATGAAAAAAAACTTGCACTTCTGCCCCCTTCCCTCACCCCTGGAATATTTAATCTGGCTTAAAAACGCTTTTATCGCCGCTTACAAAGCAATCCAATTAAGAAATATATAGCAAATCCACTGCCAATAAAAAAGAACAGCCAGCCAAGAGGAATAAAGCCAAACTTCTCTTGCAAAACACCCTTGCTATCTACATTAGAGCCTGCTGCGTTATAGACTAAAACACAGCCAATACTGAGTACTAGGAAAACAATAGCATATTTAAGAGGTGTGTAGTTTTTCAGCATATTTACTAACAATTCTATTTGGCTGGAAGTGTTAAAACATATTCGACACTCAAGTTTGTCCAGTATGCCAGCCCCTCATCGGACTCAAAGCCATCTGGCTCAACATAGACAAATCCAGTCAGTGCTTTGCCCGTGAAATCCATCTCTTTCACGAAAGGTTTTTTTAAGACCCCTTGGTATTGATCCTTGCCAATACGAACCATAAGCTGGTCATTTATCACACCGCAAGTCATATGACCATGCACCATAAAGACCAGACTACCAAACATTTTCTTTTCGCTTGAGAAAGGAATGACCTCAAATATATCCCTCAAACGTTCAGCGGTGCCTTCGTCAAACGCCATTCATATCCAGCCATTATTCAAATAATATCTATCTTATCGTTTTTTACGAGTCAACAATGTATCAATTTGAGATTTATTCGACAGCTTGCCGTATGCCAATAAGTTTTCGGGATAAAATAATTCAATGCTCATACTTGGCACAACTTAATGACTACTCTCAGAAAGAATATAGTCTCCAATTCATCACCTCAATCTAGAGCCTGGTTTGTGGCTTTTTGGCAAGGGACTTGTCGATTTGTGATTAAAACTTTTTATAGTAATTTCGAGGTAACCGGTCATGAAAAAATCCCGGACGGCGTCGGAATTATTTTTTGCGCCAACCATGCCAACGCTCTTGTTGATCCTATTGTTATACAAGCCGCAACCAGTAAACAAATACACCCACTCGCACGCAGCGGGCTATTCAAAATGCCACTGCTCAAAACAATGCTTAAATTACTTGACGCTGTACCCATTTACAGAGCTCAAGATCCCGGCAATAAAATGGCAAAAAACGTGGATTCGTTTATTAAATGTTACGAAAAACTTGGCGAAGGCAAGACGATTATGATTTTCCCTGAAGGGGTAAGTCATTCAGATCCTACGATGCGCAAGGTGAATACTGGCGCCGCACGCATTGCGCTTGGTGCAAAAAAACTCAATGGAAAATCTCCTGTATTAGTACCAGTCGGCTTAACATTTAGTCACAAAGGGTTTTTTCGTGGCGATCTACTGGTGCAGTTTGGTGAGCCAGTTATTATAGGTGATGAAGAAAATGGTGATGATCGACAGTCGGTTCAGGCAATAACAGAGCGTGTCAAGCTAGGAATTATTAAGATCACCCTTAATCCCAACTCATGGGAAGAATTACAAATTTTAACAAGAGTGGAGCGTTTTTATGCTCAGCGCCATGGGCGTGATGAAAACCTTGACCTGTCAGAACAATTTGACGCACTAAAGTACATTATTAAAGCACAAAGAATGCTGTTAGAGCATGAGCCAGAACGCGTCAAAACCTTAATCAACCACCTGCGCCTTTACGACAAACTTTGCCTATGCTGCGGCATCAAAGACTACCATCTTTCAATCAAGTATCAGCCCGGTGTGCTTCTCATGTACATCCTTCGTACTCTATTTAAGGTCTTGATCTCATTACCCGCCTCGCTCTGGGGAAAACTAAACAATTTCATTCCATACCAATTGACTGGCAAAACATTTTTATTTTTTGCCAAAACACTCGATCAATACGACACCTACAAAATTCTAGCTGGCATGGTGTTGTTTCCGCTTTTTTGGGTCACACAAATTGCAATCGTCAACTACCTCTTAGGATCAAACTGGGCAATGACTTATTTCTTCAGTTTGATTATTAGTACAGTTGTAGAGCTGCAAATGCGCGGCAAATATCTGCGTGCCCTTGAAGATTTCAAAACCTTCTTTTTATTCCTCAGGAAGAGTCAAATTAGAGATTACTTAGCATCTAAGCAAAATGAACTCGAAACGGAATTGGATAGTCTTGAAAATATAGCCGACGAGCTACTGGCCGAGCAGAAACAAACGTAAGTACTAATCGCCTAGCCGCGCATCCGCATAAGTTCAGAGACTTCGAGAGAGCCGCCCACCTCCAGAAATGGGCATTTTTTTGCCATAGAAAGGACGTCATCCAAAGAATCGGCCTCAATGATTGTAAAGCCAGACATTGACATTTTACTACCCTCATTTACTGACCCATCTGGACTGATTGTACTTGTGCTAAGCAAAGGATTCATAGGGCTAACGGCCGCATCGCCAAGCCCTTCCAGCCAAGCCATATATTTTGTTTGGTGCTCTTTGGTATCTTCAGGTGTGGACACTTGATCACCATCAAACCCACCCGTATAAACAATAACGTATTGTGACATCGTTACAACTCCATTTTAAATAACTAATAATCTTTTGATTCGCCCAGACACCGGTCAACGTACCTATTATATTAACCTCTGCTTAAAAGTAATCGGTGTATTTTGGGGTTATTTTGTCTCCCTCTATCCAGCCTTGGGGAAAGCTTATGATCGTATCCCGAAAAAACAACCTTTTGCGTTTCTATTTCTATTTCAATAAAGTATCTTGTGTCTTTATCCTCTTTTATACTCATTACTTTACCTCTCGATTGACCACTTAGACATCAGAAGAACTTGGAATAAAAGGTCGAATGTATTTATTGACATAATCCATTGGCAAGCTAGCACTTTGAACGCCCCGGTTGATTCGCTTAATATATTCAAATTGTGGCTCGCCCAACACTTGATTAAGATCAACATACACCAAACAATCGCAACTACTATCTTGCGCTTGAATATCATGCACCTCATGGTGATACATACCCTCTGGCACGCTCTCGTAAACGTCTAATAACTCGACGTCTTTTTCACTCAAAGAAAATATTTCGCCCAAAACAAAGTCGCCTTCTGACGGCCTAATATTGGCATAACCTCGTTCATTGATAAACCAACAATAGTCTGCAAGCACGCCAGATGTTAAATACTCAGAATCAGGGCATCTAGCGAACATTTGTTCTTTCGATAAATTGGAGCCGTAAGCGAAGTAATAACGTACTGAATTAGCCATCATTGCGATTTACCGATTAATTATTCACCACCATTATAACTACGCAATAAAGTTCTTTAAAATAGAGTTATGAATTTCCATGATCAAATTAACGCACTCGAGGATAAGCATTTATTACGCTCACGCAAAATTAGCGAAAACGCCCAAGGCGTTGAGATGCTTTTCGATGGTAAAAAAATCATCAATTTCTGTTCGAACGACTACCTTTCTCTTGCCAATAACGAGCAAGTGAAAGAGGCTTTAATTCAGGGAGTTAAACAATACGGTGTTGGCTCTGGCGCCTCACATCTGGTCAGTGGCCACTCAAAAGCACACCAAGCCCTAGAAGAGGCTTTAGCCGATTACACAGGACAACAACGCGCCTTACTGTTCTCGTCAGGCTATAGCGCCAATCTGGGTGTTTTTTCGGCGCTGAGAGACGATGTTGACTGGGTCTTACAAGACAAACTAAATCACGCCTCATTAATAGACGCCAATCAATTAATTGGTCTACCTCTTAGGCGGTATCTGCACAATGACCTCGCCTCTCTCACATCCAAAAGTGAGAAACAAACGGGTCAAGGGCTGATTGTTACCGATAACGTCTTTAGCATGGATGGCGATTGTGCCAATATCGATGAAATCGAAAAAATCGCAAATTTTTCCAACGCCCTATTGATGCAAGACGACGCGCACGGATTTGGCGTTTTTGAAGCCAATATCCCTAATAACTCCATCTACATGGCCACTTTGGGCAAAGCAGCGGGCACAATGGGTGCTTTTGTTGCAGGAAATGACGATTTTATCGATTATTTGGTGCAAAAATCACGCCCTTATGTCTATACAACGGCGATTTCACCTAGTTTGTGTTGTGCCACACTCAAAAGTTTGGAATTGATTAAATCAGGCGAACAAAAGGCTAAATTATTAGCAAATATCGATTATTTCCGAAATTTTGCAAAATCACTCGATCTTAATTTCGAGAATTCCGATAGTGCCATTCAGCCAATGATTATTGGTGAAAGCGGCAAAGCGCTTGAACTCAGTAAAAAGCTGCTCGAAATGGGGTTTTATGTCAGCGCTATTCGACCACCAACGGTACCACCTAACACAGCGAGACTGCGTTTTACCCTTTGCGCAAATCATCGCTTTGAACAGATCGAATCACTTCTCACTAAGGTAGCCGATGTTATGGCATAAAACTGTCGGTCAAGGGCTGGACCTCGTGCTGTTGCATGGCTGGGGATTTAGTAGTGATATTTTCGAAACCCTTGTGGCTCGATACAAAAGTGAATACCGCATTACTGTCATTGACCTCCCTGGTCACGGGCGCAGTGATGATGTCGATGGCGGTATCGATGAGTGGTGCAACACCATCATAAATATATTACCGAAAAACTCTATTCTTTTAGGTTCGTCCCTAGGTGGTCTCTTATCAATAAAAATTGCCAGTATGACTGCAATCCAGCGCTTGGTTCTTGTTGGTGCGTCGCCCAGTCTAACCAATCACAAGGACTGGCAGTACGGCATGGAATCCGAAGTATTTAGTCGCTTTGCACAAGATTTAAAGAAAAATTATAGCAAGACCTTGCGCCGTTTCGTAAGCCTACAAAGCAAAGACAAAAGCCTAATGAAAACGCTTTTTACTGGTATTGAAAAATACCCGCCATCCTCCAACGCCATGACTCAAGGTCTGAGCATCTTGCTTAATACCGACCTTCAAGAAGTTTTTAAAGCAATCAAAGTACCAAAATCGGTCATTTTAGGTGAGCTTGATATGCTTGTACCTCGTTCAATCGAGCCTTGGTATCAAGCTCACGGCACGCAAACAAAATTGCTGCGTACAGGGCATTTACCTTTTCTAGAAAAAAGCTTTACATTGCCAGAGGACTGACAAAAAAAATTGTTTCGGTATAATTTAAGACTTCATTGCTTTGAGGGTATTAAATGAGTGCATTAGTAGGTGTTATTATGGGGTCAAAGTCTGATTGGCCAACAATGAAACATGCCGTTGACATGCTCGAGGAATTTTGCGTCCCTTACGAAGTTAAAGTCGTTTCGGCTCACCGCACACCAGACCTTATGTTTGAATACGCACAGAGCGCTGAAGAACGTGGCCTAGAGGTCATTATTGCTGGCGCCGGCGGTTCGGCACATTTGCCTGGCATGGTTGCTGCTAAGACTATTGTTCCCGTACTCGGTGTACCCGTCCAATCACGCGCCCTTAGTGGCAAAGACTCACTACTTTCTATTGTGCAAATGCCCGGCGGTATTCCAGTTGGCACCCTTGCTATTGGCGATGCAGGTGCTAAAAATGCTGGCATTCTTGCTGCACAGATTGTAGGCAACCACAATACAGAGATTCGCGCAAAAGTATCAAAATTTCGCTCAGAGCAGACACAAAATGTTCTGGATAACCCAAACCCTCAAGACTAGCTTATGAAAATTGGTGTTCTAGGTGCTGGCCAACTCGGCAGAATGCTTGCTATTGCAGCCTACCCACTCGGCCATCAAATGGCTTTTACTGCCAATTCAGAAAACGAGCCCTCAGTGCTGCTCGGCAAGGCTTTTATCAACGATGATAAGCAAGGTGCCACCAAACAACTTACCAACGCCTCTGAGGTCATCACTTACGAAAGTGAAAATACCGATGTCGAAGTTGTTAAGGCGATAAGCAAAAAAACACCGGTATATCCTGGCGCAAAATCGCTATTTACAACACAGCATCGTGGCCGAGAAAAGGCAATTTTCGATAAGCTAGACATCCCTTGCGCGCCCTATCAAATGGTTAACTCTTTGACAGAATTAGAGCAAGCGGTTAATAAAGTCGGCTTACCGGCAATCCTAAAAACAGCAACCGAGGGCTACGACGGCAAAGGTCAATTTGTTATTCGTAGCAACGACCAGCTAGAAAGTGCATGGCAAAGCATGAATGGCGTTGAAGCTATTCTTGAAGGCTTCGTTAACTTCAAACGAGAGTTGTCTTTAATTGCGGTTCGCGGCATTGATAACAGCCACAAATACTACCCCCTAGTAGAGAACACACATCACAACGGCATTTTGCGACTGACGATTGCACCGGCTGAAAATATTAGCACCAAGACACAAGAACAAGCCGAGCATTACATGCAAACACTGCTAGATGAGATGGGTCATGTCGGCGTGTTAACGATTGAGCTGTTTGAAACAAACAATGGCCTTGTTGCTAACGAAATGGCACCACGAGTGCATAATTCTGGCCATTGGAGCATTGAAGGTGCTCGCACCTCTCAGTTCGAAAACCACGTTCGCGCGATCACCGGCTCGCCCTTGGGTGAGACAACTTGTCTGCAGCAATACTGCGCAATGATTAATATTATTGGCAAACACGGCCCGGTTGATAAAGTACTTGAGCTAAGCAATGCTCACCCTCATTTGTACGGAAAAACGGAGCGCAAGGGTCGCAAATTAGGGCATATCACTATTACTGCCAATACACTTTACGAGCTCAACACCACATTGGCTGCGCTTGAAGCGTTTATGCCTTAGCAGTTAAGCTCTGCGCAAACCGATCAGCTAAATCTTGTTCGTGTTGATAGGCGGCCACCTCACTCACTTCAACACCCGCTAAAAACTGACAGACATGGATCATTTCGTGACAAAAAGTTATGATAAATTGACGCTCTGCTAGACTGGACTCTATTTCAATAAAGAACTTCCCATCACCCTCATAATCTGTCCACGCCATGGCATCCTCAATGGGATGGATGTTCAGATCAATAATGGGTTTGGTTATATTTGGAAATAAATCCCCACAGCAAAAATTGAATAATTGCTGTGAGAGTTTTTTTTGATGCTTATTGCCGCCTTGTACGTAGAGCATGTCAACAATAAATTATTGATTAAGCGAAGCGCTTCTCTAGATAATTGATAATAGCATCGGATTCGTAGACCCAAGACGCCTCATCTTCGCCTTCAATTTTTAAGCAAGGCACTTTAATCTTACCACCCATTAATCCCAGCTCTTCTCTAAATTCGCCGGCTTGCGCATTGCGAGTTTCAATCTTAAGATTTAGGCGCTTAATAGCACGACGCGTTTTAATGCAAAACGGACAAGCATAAAACTGATAAAGCTTTAACGTTACTGTTTTTTGATTGACATCAGCCTGAACATCATCGGCACGCTTAAGTCTTGAAGGACTAAAAATCCAATCAATCAAAATGATTAATCGACCTAACCCTTCACGTAATGCTTTAAGTATTAATTTCATGGTTTCGCTTTATATGCAGTTAGTGTGTTTGCAAGCAAAGTTGCAATCGTCATTGGACCAACACCACCCGGAACCGGGGTAATGCCAGCCGCTTTATCTTTAATCGCATCAAAATCAACGTCGCCACACAATGTACCGTCATCTAATCTATTGATACCAACATCGATCACGATAGCACCGTCTTTCACCCAGTCGCCTTTAACAAACTTCGGAATACCTACGCCCGCGACAACAATATCAGCTTGTCTAACTTTGGCTGCCACGTCTTTTGTTTTAGAGTTACAAATAGTGACCGTGCCTCGTGCGTTTAACAATTCCATAGCCATCGGGCGACCAACAATATTTGACGCACCAATTACCACACAGTCTTTACCCATCACATCAACACCCGCTGATGCCAACATAGTCATCACACCTTGAGGTGTGCAAGGACGTAAATAAGGCTTGTTCTGCATCAGTTTGCCAATATTTTCACTGCAAAAACCATCCACATCTTTCAGTGGTGAGATGCGCTCTAAAACCTTATTAGAATCGATGTGCTTCGGTAGTGGCAATTGCACCAAAATACCATCAATATTAGGATTGTCATTCAGACGATCAACCTCATCCAACAGCTCTTCTTCTGTGATATTTTCTGATTTTTTGATTTTATCTGAGTAGAAGCCAGCTTCAATACACGCCAATTCTTTATTGCGTACATAAACCCGAGACGCAGGGTCTTCACCAACTAAGATAACAGCCAAACCAGGTGGGCGATCTAATGTTTTTACCTCTTCAGCAATTTTACCTCTTAAATCTTTGGCGATTTTTTTGCCATCAATGATGTTATCCATTTTTCAGTTCCTTTATAACTTTATCTAAATCGTGTTGTGTGTCAACGCCGAAACCCGTCGGGCCGCAAGTTGGGGCGACGTGAATGTCAAAACCCTCGTTCAAAATTGTAAGTTGTTCTAGTTTTTCCGCCCCTTCAAGGCGCGAACTACTCAACTGTGCATATTGGCTTAGAAAACCAGCTCGATACGCATAAATACCAATATGGCGAAAACAAAGCCCTAAGTCCAATTCTTGTGCGTTTCGAAACGCAGGAATCGGTGACCTTGAGAAGTACATCGCTTTGCCGCGCATATTATATACAACTTTGACGCAATTTGGATCAAAGTAGAGGTCTTCTGTCTCTATCTGCTCGCACAATGTAGCCATATCCATCTTGCTTTTATCAAGATTTATTGCCACTTGATCGATCACTGCAGGGCTTAACATAGGCTCATCGCCTTGCACATTAACGATAATCTCATCATTTGCAAAACCAAGTATTTCCACCGCTTCAGCAATCCTAGAAGTACCCGAAATATGACTGTTGCTTGTCAAGCACACTTCAGCGCCAAAAGCTTTAGCCACATCGCTTATCCTTTCATCATCTGTGGCAATAATAACGCGCTTTGCCGCGCTCAATATTGCGTTTGAATAAGTGTGCTCAATTAGCGTTTTTCCGTGAATATTTTTGAGTGGCTTTCCCGGCAAACGAGCGGAAGCATATCTGGCAGGAATGATAACGGAAAAGTCCATTATGGCTTTGGCTGCAGCTCCCGAGCCTCTTCGACAAGAAGAACGGGGATGCCGTCTTGGATTGGGTAAGCCAATTGGCTTTTTTCGCAAATAAGTTCATCGCCGACTTGCTCCAACGGGGCATTGCATTGTGGACAAACAAGCATTTTTAATAGAGATTCATTAATCATAATTTAGACTCCAATTGCTGATAAAAACCATCGCTTAATTCAGCATTGACCGCCAAATACCACATCTGACTGGTTGCAAAAAACCTACATTTTACACAATCCTTAGAAGTCATTAAGAGCGGATACCCCTCTTCAAAACTCAAGTCGTTGTCGGAAAATGGATGGTGATCGGAAAAAGGTTTTTGCACAACATCAATTTTTAAAGCTTCTAGAGTAGCGAAAAACCGCTCGGGTTTGGCAATACCGGCAACGGCGTAACAACGAGTTGATTCGAAACTGTTTAACGACCTCACTTCGCCGGTGACAACATTAACGAATTGCTTTGCCACCAAATGACTTGAAATATCAGCGTCACTACCCGCGCCATTATTAATAACGATATCAACCGACGCCAATCTAGAGGGTAATTCTCTAAGAGGGCCTGCCGGAAGCAAAAAACCATTACCCAGTCCATCAACGCTGTCAACAACAGCTATTTCAATTTTTCTACCCATAGCATAGTGTTGCAGACCATCATCGCTGATAATGACGTCTACCAAATCATGTTCGGTTAAATATTGCACTGCCAGTGACCGCCTTCTTGCCACCACAACGTTTGCCTTGGTTTCACTGGCAATAAGTGCCGGCTCATCACCGCACTCTGAGGACTTAGTAGAGTCTGTCACTAACAATGTATCTTGCTTATACTCCCCGCCATAACCTCTAGAGACAACACCTACTCGCTTACCTTGCTTCTCAAAATAATGACAAAGGGCAATTACAATCGGTGTTTTACCACTCCCGCCAACGGTAATATTACCAACCACAATCACAGGAGTTTTTGAATGGGAGACTCTCAACACGCCTAACTTATAGCAGTAAAATCTGAGTCGGCTAACGATAAAAAAAACGGCAGACAAGGGCAACAAAAGCAGGTTTGTTAAACGCACTTTATTCAAATCAACAATCCTTGTTGGGCTGGACATATTCGAAGCTTTTATTACCTTAAATAGAGGAATTATGACAAAATATTGCCACCATGAGTGTTGAATTTCAAATTTCCAATCAATATTTACGATCCAATCGAAAAAAAGGATTTGTTTCTTTTATTTCTGGCGTTTCGATGATAGGCCTCGTCTTAGCGGTAATGGCGTTAATAACGGTATTATCGGTGATGAATGGCTTTCATGGCGAACTTAGAAATCGCGTCTTAGATGCCATTTCTCATGGCTACATTACTGGCAACGATCAAACACTTGCTAACTGGCAACAACTGCATAACGCTATTAATGAACAACCTCATATTGTCGCCTCATCGCCTTACGTTGAAGATTTCGCCCTAATGACCTCAAGTGGCGCCTCACAAGGCGTTAGCGTTAGAGGTATTGTCAGCGAACTAGAGCTGGCAACATCAAAATTATTGAGCGATATTAAATACGGCGAATTAGCGCTCTCAGTAGAGACAAAATCAACGTTGATTGGTATTGGCTTAGCCAACTCATTAGGCGTGGGTATTGGCAGTTCGATCAGTCTAATTGCACCCAGCAATAACAATGCCGGCATGCTTATTCCAAAGTCTGAGCGCTTCAAAGTGGTGGGTATATTTAACGCCGGCCTTAATGAGTACAATAACGGGCTAGCCTTTATTCATTTAACCCACGCGCAGACCTTGTTCAGCATGGACGAGCGTATCTCGGGCATTCGACTAAAAGTAGATGATATTTTTGCAGCCGATACAATAAGCGCTAAAGTTGTAGCGGCGATCGGTGAAGAACATTATATTGCCGTCGATTGGATGCAACAAAAGCGTAATTTTATTCGTGCACTCAATCTTGAAAAGCAAATGATAGCGATTGTACTGTCACTCATTATTGCCGTAGCGGCCTTTAACATCGTCTCGATGATGGTGATGGTGGTGACGGACAAAAAATCCGATATTGCTATCCTTAGAACAATCGGCATGACGCCCAGGCGCATTGTAAAAATATTTTTCTATCAAGCCGTGAGTATTGGGTTGATTGGCATCTTTATCGGTGTCGTCTTGGGCTTGCTGCTAGCAAGCAATATTGAAGCGGTTATTTCGACCATTGAATCAATTTTAGGTTTTCAATTTTTCCCAACCGACGTCTTCTACATCAACCGTTTCCCTTCTGAAATAAAAGCAAGTGATGTCATTAATGTCGCCTTTGGTGCATTTATTCTAGTACTTATTGCAGCAATTTACCCAGCAAGACGCGCAGGTAAAGTGCAAATATCTGAGGTGCTGCGCTATGAGTAATTTAATCGAATGTCATGCGCTTGGATTTTCTTACGGCGATGATGCAAGCAAAACTCAAGTGTTGGATAATATTGATTTTTCGATGAAACCTGGCGAATCCGTGGCGATTTTAGGCCAATCAGGGTGCGGCAAATCCACCTTGCTTAATTTGATTGCTGGCCTTGATACACCAACTTCAGGTGAGGTATTGATAAGCAACATCAACCCCTGCTCTCTGACGGAAAACGCAAGAACAAAACTTCGAGCCGAGACCTTTGGTTTTGTTTACCAATTCCACCACTTATTACGCGATTTTAGCGCTCTAGACAATGTCGCCTTGCCACTTCTTATAAGAGGTGACGGTAAAAAAGACGCCTTACAACGCGCAGAACAACTACTAACAAAAATCGGCCTTGAACATCGCCTACAACACAAACCTGGCGAACTCTCAGGTGGTGAACGCCAAAGAGTGGCCATTGCCAGAGCATTGGTCGCCAAGCCAGCGTGTCTTATTGCAGATGAGCCTACTGGCAATCTTGACGCGTACAGCGCCTCTGAAGCACTATCTTTATTGTTAGAACTTAATAAAGAAAGGCAATCTTCGCTATTGATTGTGACCCATGATCTAGCGATTGCCAATAAAATGGACAGAATCTTAACACTTAGCAACCTAACTCTTAAATAAATATGCAACTCAACCAATTAGAACTTAGCTATTCCCCCGAACACGATCGACTGATTTTGCGTATCGGCACAACCACCGGTGAAATCATTCAATTATTTTATACCAGACGATTTATCCATGTTTTTTGGCCAGTTTTACAGCAAGCAATCGACGCGCTAAAGAGTGAATACATTGCTGAATCGGCTTCGAGCGATGCTAAAAACAAACCATCAGGAACGGGGGTAATCAGTCATAATGACAAATCTTTTGAGCTAAACGAAGGCCTGCTTACAGGCGATGAAGCTGTGCTTATCACCAGCTTTGGTCTTAATTACAAAGACGAGGGTATTACCGAATTTAGCTTTACTGGCATTGACGGCGTCGTTGTAACGCTTAATTTCAATCAAGGCCTTATCGACAGCCTTTCCAGCCTCATTGAACAAATTATGCCTAAAATTGAGTGGGACATGAATCTTGACGATCTAGAAGTGCAGCCCGCCACCGAGGATGACAGGGTCATCCACTAATAACGCGGCCGACTAGTCGATTTTTGATTTAACCTTAGTCAACTTGTTCGAGCCATCAACGTAACAAAGTGTTGGTGCGTAAGCGTCTTTTTCACTTTCATCGTACTTCGCGTAAGCAGCAATAATTAATAAATCACCAACATCAACTTTATGCGCTGCAGCACCATTAACCGAAATAATGCCGGAGTGGTCTTCGCCGCGAATGGCGTACGTTGTAAAACGGTTGCCGTTATTGATATTATAAATGTGAATATGCTCATATTCACAAATCCCGGCCGCATCCAAAAGCACACCGTCAATAGCGCACAACCCTTCATAATGAAGCTCGCACTCAGTAGCGGTGACACGATGAATCTTCGCCTTCAATAAAGTGGTTAGCGTGGGAATTTTGAGTGTATTTAAGCCAGAAATTTAATCATGATACCGGCGGCAATGGCAGAGCCAATAACGCCAGCAACATTTGGACCCATCGCATGCATTAATAAGAAGTTATGCGGATCGGATTCAAGACCTACTTTGTTTGACACTCTAGCAGCCATCGGTACAGCAGAAACACCGGCAGAACCAATCAACGGGTTAACTTTATGCTTGCCAAGCAAGTTCATTAGCTTCGCCATTAATAGGCCACACATTGTGCCAATGGCAAACGCCACCAAACCCAAAAGTAAGATACCCAATGTGTCTAGCTTAAGGAATTGCTCAGCCATCAATTTCGAACCAACTGCCAAACCAAGGAAGATAGTAACAATGTTAATCAGAGAATTTTGCACGGTATCACTTAGACGATCAACCACACCCGATTCTTTCATTAGGTTGCCAAAGGCGAACATACCCAATAACGGTGCCGCGTCTGGCAATAGCAAAGCAACAGCAATCAATAGTAACAGCGGGAAAACAATTTTCTCTATTTTTGACACTTCACGCAGTTGCACCATTTTGATTTGACGCTCTTTTTCTGTCGTAAAGAATCTCATGATTGGCGGCTGAATCAATGGCACCAGCGCCATATAAGAGTACGAAGCAACCGCAATGGCACCCAGAAGTTCTGGAGCAAGCATGGTGGCAACATAAATCGAGGTTGGTCCGTCAGCGCCACCAATAATACCAATGGCTGCAGCCTGTTTAAGACTAAAATCAAAAACACCTAGTGTAGTCAATCCTACAGCACCTAGTAGGGTTGCAAAAATTCCGAATTGCGCAGCAGCGCCCAACAATAGTGTCTTTGGGTTGGCAAGTAAAGGACCAAAATCGGTTAATGCGCCCACGCCCATAAAAATAATCAGCGGGAATGCACCCGACTCGATACCCACTGTATAAAACAAATGAAGGATGCCATTTCCTTCAGCCAAACCGGCGCCAGGAATATTACTTAAAAGCGCACCAAAACCGATTGGCAAAAGCAAAAGTGGTTCGAATTTTTTAACAATTGCTAAATAAATAAGCAAGATGCCAACCAACATCATCAAGCCCTGGCCTGGGGTCATTTGGTACAAGCCCGAGCCCATCCAAAGTAAGTTTAACTGTTCCATAGTATTATGCTAGTGATAACAACGCTTGACCAACAGTGACCGAGTCACCCTCTTTGACACTGACATTCACAACGGTGCCAGAGCGCGCTGCTTTAATTTCAGTCTCCATTTTCATGGCCTCTAAAATAACCAAAGTATCGCCTTCATTAATTTGCTGATTAGGGCTGACCAATACTTTCCATATAGTTCCCGATAGTGGGGCATTGACATCTTCAGCATCACCAACTGGAGCTGCTGCAGGCGCTGCTACAACTGTAGCACCTGGCGCTGTTTGAGCTGATGCGCTCTGCATGGAAGTGATATCACCACCGGCAGAAACCTCAACGACATAAGAATTGCCTTTGAACGATACTGTGTAAACACCGTCTTCTTTGGTTGATGCAGATGCAGCACTTGGCGCTTGTGGCGCTGGCTCAAAGAAATCTGGATTGTTACGATTTGCTAAAAATTGAATGCCCACTTGTGGGAACAAAGCATAAGTTAGTAAATCGTCAATTTTATCGGCTGCAAGTTCAATGCCTTTTTCGGCAACAATCTCATCGAACTGGGTTTCAAGGATATCTAGTTCTGGTTCGATATTGTCTGCTGGGCGACAAGTAATCGGCTGAGCACCGTCAAGAACTTTAGCCTGTAATTCAGCATTAACTGGCGCAGGTGATGCGCCGTATTCGCCTTTTAAGATACCCATAGACTCTTTGGTGATTGTCTTATAGCGCTCACCAGTCAAAATATTTAACACCGCCTGGGTGCCGACAATTTGTGATGTTGGTGTCACTAACGGGATAAAACCAAGATCTTCACGTACACGTGGAATCTCTAACAATACTTCGTCCATTTTATCAATGGCGTTTTGTTCTTTTAGCTGGCTCTCCATGTTGGTTAACATGCCACCAGGAACTTGCGAAAGAAGAATTCGAGAATCAACACCCTTCAGAGAGCCTTCAAATTTCGCATACTTGGCACGTACCGGTCTAAAGTAAGCATCAATCTCTTCTAATTTCTCTAAATCAAGTCCAGTTTTACGCGGGCCGTGATCTAGGATCGAAACCACAGAGTTTGTTGCTGAGTGACCGTAAGTCATACTCATTGAGCCAATCGCTGTATCGACGCGATCAATGCCCGCTTCGATTGACTTAAGAATAGTAGCCGTTGAAAGGCCGGTTGTTGCGTGAGCGTGAAGTTGGATTGGAATATCAATCGCAGCTTTTAATTTCGTGACGAGATCAAAGGCAACGTAAGGCTGCAGAAGACCGGCCATATCTTTAATACATAGTGAATCAGCACCCATGTCTTCAATTTTCTTCGCCATTTCAACCCACAACTCAGTCGTATGAACTGGACTGACTGTGTATGAAATCGTACCTTGCGCGTGTTGCTCCACTTTGCGCGTTTGATCGATGGCTGTTTCTAAGTTGCGCATATCATTCATCGCATCAAAAATACGGAAAACACCAACGCCATTTTCAGCACAGCGGTCAATAAATTTACGCACCACGTCGTCACCGTAATGACGATAGCCTAATAAATTTTGACCTCTAAGCAGCATTTGCTGAGGCGTGTTAGGCATAACTTTTTTAATTTCTCGGATTCTATCCCAAGGATCTTCACCCAAATAACGAATGCACGAATCAAAAGTTGCACCACCCCAAGACTCCATAGACCAGTAACCGATCTTATCCAACTTATCGGCAATTGGCAGCATGTCATCAATTCTCATGCGCGTTGCAAAAAGTGACTGATGCGCGTCCCTAAGGACAAGTTCAGTGATTCCTACCGGTTTAGTATTTACTTTAGATGACATAAATTAAGCTCCAGTGTGAATTTTGATGGCTTTCTCGATGATAGACTTGGTGTCTTCATCAAGTACATTGGCCGATTGAATTGGTGCCGCTCCAGCGCTAGCTAAATTAGGCTGAATTTTTTGAACGAGTGCAGACATCATGCTTGTTAACACAACCATTAACGTCAAAAATAAAAATACAAAACCCATGCCAAATAAGGTCAAAGTCATTGCATCTGCTAAGAGATTGTCCATTTTCACTTCTCCTAATTAAGTTATAGTGCCGCTGAGTGACACTGCACTATTTTGATATATTGTTGATTTAACACGGAAAATAAATTTAATTCAATCTACTAGTCCTGTTGTCTATTCCATTTCGATTTTAAATTCAACCATAAACATGCATGAATAGCGACAACATTATAATATGTCACTGCCTATTAATCAAACTAGAAGTTTCACAATACGAATTATTAAATTCCTACCCTTGCCTTGACCTCCTTCTTAACCTTGTGAATATCGCATTTCGATAGTTTATTTGCGATGTTACCAACAATGTTTACTTCTAATTATAGCGTTCGATAATGCTAACTAGCCGTGGGAAGAGCTGCGCTTTGGCATAAGACTAAGCGACATTGTCTGGCTTAACCCTATCTCCGAATATCCATACACTGTAGGAATTCGGACATAAAAAAAGGCGCCGTGTGACGCCTCTAATTTAATATTGTGGTACCGCTGGACGGACTTGAACCGTCACTCCCGTAAAGGAATCGGATTTTGAATCCGACGTGTCTACCAATTCCACCACAGCGGCAAAGGTTAGGTCTATTTATGCCTAAATGTAATTCTACCTTTGGTTAAATCATACGGGGTCATTTCAACTGTTACTTTGTCGCCCGGCAAGATACGAATATAGTGCTTACGAATTTTACCCGAGATGTGCGCAAGGATGCTATGGCCGTTTTCCAACTCAACGGTAAAAGTTGTGTTGGGTAGTTTCTCTTTAACCACGCCCTCTAACTCAATGTAATCACTCTTTGACATACTTTGTTATATTTCACTATTCACAAAAAACAGAGGAAATTATACCTTACTAGTTAATTCACTATTTGAAAGACTGTGATATATAAAATGCACCATTCTGGATACTTAAACACCCACTACTAATCTAGGTGTTCAGCTTGCTTGATAAACGCCTGAATATAATCAACCCCTTGATCGTCATCACGAAGACCCAGATAAATACTCTTACTTACGCCTGTCCTCCCAAGACGCACCGCTTTAATTGCCATCTTATCGGCGTATTCATTCACGAGCCAATGAGGTAACGCAGCCACACCTCGCCCAGCGGCAACGAGTTGCAGCATAATATCAGTCGCCTCAATGCTTTTATGCTCTTTAGGTCTACAGTGTGCAGGGGTTAAAAAATGGCTGTATATATCCAGCCGATCAATGTCGACAGGGTAACTATAAAGCACTTCTTCAACAAGGTCTTTGGGGTCAATTTGTGTTTTTTTAGCCAAAGTGTGCTTCGTACTAACAGCCAATACCTGCTGATAATCCAGTACCGGCTTAAATGTCACACCCGGCTGGTGAGCAGGATCTGGTGTGACCAAAACATCAATATCGTAATTAAGTAATGCCTTCATACCACCAAATTGAAATTGTTGCTTAACATCGATGTCAACCTCGGGATAGCGCTCAATATAGGGTGTCACTACTTTTAATAACCATTGATAGCAAGGATGGCACTCCATACCAATGCGGATTGCACCCTTTTCCCCTCTAGCAAAACGCTCAATCACTTGGTCGGCATATTCAAGTTGTGGCAGTAAGCGGTTTGCCACAGACAGAAGGTAACTTCCCGCCTGCGTTAAACGTATAGCGCGACCTTCTTTATTCCACAATTTGACGGTGGCGCGCTGTTCAAGTTTCTTGATGGCGTGGGTTAAGGCTGACTGAGTCAGATGCAGACTTTCTGCAGCTGCAGTGAGGGTACCACTGCGCTCTATTTCGCGAAGAATGGAGAGGTGAGATCGTTCAATCATAATTAGAGGCCTATTTAGTTTCTATGAATATTATTAATAGTTAAATGAAATAATACCATTTTTATTCATTAAATGTTCTCTTTATAATGAACGCCTAATCAACACCAAAGAGTACTTGAGACCATGAGTATCAGCTACGAATTTTTTCCTGCCAGAACAGAACAAGGAAAGAAAAATTTAGGCCAAACCCTTGCCAAGCTTGATGCCACAAATCCTGATTTTTATTCTGTGACTTTTGGCGCACTTGGTTCGGCTCAAGACGCTACTTTTGACACCATTAGTCAACTCAGTGATGCAACTACCGTGTCCGTTGCGCCGCACTTAACTTGTGTCGGTTCCGATAAAGAACAAATGACTACTTTGCTTGATGAATATGCTCGCCTTAATGTTAGCCGTGTGGTTGTTCTCAGAGGAGACATTCCACCCGCTATCCGTGATATTGGCGAATTTCATTACGCCAATGAGTTGGTTGAATTTATCCGAAACCAGCACGGTGACCGGTTCACTATTGACGTTGCTGCCTACCCAGAAAAACACCCGCAATCAAAAACAGTAGCGACTGATATTGAGCATTTTGCCAATAAAGTGAAAGTCGGCGCTGATAGCGCCATCACTCAATATTTCTACAATATCGATGCCTATTTTCGTTTTGTCGATGAAGCACAACAACTTGGCGTTAACATCCCTATCGTGCCAGGCATTATGCCCATCACCAATTACCAGCAATTAGCGCGCTTTTCGAAAATATGCGACGCCGATATTCCTTTGTGGATCCTTAACCGGTTGGAAATGTATCGAGACGATATGGACAGCCTGAGGGCGTTTGGCTTAGATGTGGTTAGCGAAATGTGCCTGCAAATGAAAGCCAGAGGTGTCAATGATTTTCACTTCTACACCATGAACAGGAGCGAACCTGCCCTTTCAATTGTAAACAACATTTCTTAAACTTCATCCCTTTTCTTTGACGTATGCGCATTAAAAAAATCCTTAAAAAAGGAAATAGTGCGTAAATGAAGTGCCGCTAGAACTAGCGGAATAGTAACAGTTGTTAAGTGTTGTTCTTAATGAAGAACGCGTTTTGAATGCACCCAACCTTGTAACTTTTGCAAATCTGGCTGCTTTTCAGGTTGTGCCGCTTGCTCTAATTCTGCCAAACGCTCGTTTAACTCATTAAAGACTTTTGTGTAATGCTGGTTTTTCTGTGTCTCTTTATATAATCTAGATTTCAAAGTCGCAATAACAGAGACAAAATCGTCGTCGTTACTGGCGCTTGTTTGTTGCTTCGATTGACCCATGTTTACTTGAGCATTTTGCATACGCTTTAAGTGATAAGCGGGCTCGGAATATGGGTTTTTGAAGGCTAAATTGGTAGGATTAGATGGTATCGCTCGAGCGGGAATATTAAGCGCTTGCAACGAACCACTGCTGGCGCGTTGTTGAATAGTAAAGCCACTTACTCCTAATAGGCGGGCCACCCACGAAATACCAAATCTAATCATTTTAACTACCTCTCCTTGGAATGCACACGTTACAGAAAGAGAGTGTTGATGTCAAACAAAAACACGTCTTTTTACCGTATTTTACCACTAAGTAGCTCACTAAGAACCTCTTTGTCTCCAAGGCCTGGAGCAATGTGAACTTTACCAAAGCCCAAAGTGAGCGCAAAGGCTTTTATCCGCTCACTGAGCACAAGTATTGGGTACTTTTTGAAGCGAGGTACATAATCTGGATTAATAAACTCAACAAGAGAAAGTGTGTTTGATAAAGTTTGGTTGCTGTTGCCTAAAACAACGCCATCGTCGCTTTTCATAAAACGCTCAATGGATTTTCGATGAAGGGGGCTTGCGTCCAGCATTCTTCGCTCATACACTTCTAGGTAATCCACTTGATTGGAAGCCTCTAATTCGTTTTTCAATGTTTCAGCACCACCCCGCCCCCTGATTATCAATATATTTTTCTGATTAATAGATTGACATGGATCTAAGGCCAACAATGCTTTACTTGAGGCATTTTTTTTTGGATAGGCGTCCACCATAACACCAACACTCAATAATTTATTGGCCGTTGTGGGTCCTACGGCAAATATTTTTTGATATTTTGCCAGCAACTGAGGTAAGTACTCGTGGGCATAAATAACAGCATTAACACTAATAAAGATGATGATGTCATAGCCCTCACTAGGTATCTTAGGCGTCAGCTTTCGAACCTCAAAAGCAGGGAAAAGGACATAATCAAGATTCGCTTTTTTAAACAGTATTTGTAATTTATCGACTTGTGCCAAAGGGCGCGTGACTAAAATCACTTGCTATTGACTAGCACAGAAATACTTTGCATATAATTCAAACTATCTCCCACAGTAGAGGCGCAGATAATTGTTGCTCTTGGCAAGCCCTTCATTGCCGTAAGCGCTTCTCGCGAGATAGATTCTAAGTCAATTAAATTGGATAAAAGCAGTACTGGCGTGTCTGAATAGTACAAAGTTTGGCCCAATACTTTGCGCTGATTAAGGGCGCTTTTCAGTGTCACTGAAGATTGCAAACAAACCTTATTATTTTCGATCAACTTTAGACAGGCTGGTTTGGGTTGACCCGTCACACGACACCACAGGGTATAGTTTTCTTGGTATTCCTGTAAACTGACAAGCAGCTGTTTAAGCTGATTCACATCATTTAATACACTTTCCTCAACAACCAATACAAGTTCAAAGTAATCACTCAGGTCATCGTGAATGGTTTCGCAGATATGGTCTAGGTCTTCATCAGTATCAACAGGAAGTGCAAGCGCCTTAAACAGGCTGGAATAATGATCAAAACACCAATCTTCAGGTAAGTCGTCTGGATAAAAATCATCTTCAAATTCAAGACCCACTTTGCCAATTAAATACTCTGTTTTAGTCATTCTATGTTGTATGCCTTTATAATAAGCCTCATTACAATTCACCTTGGCGCCAAGCAGCAAAGATGTTCGAGTCGATTATATCCCTTGTATCAGGCTTTATATTGCTTATTTGGAGCGCTGATGAATTCACCAATAATGGCGCTAAAATTGCCAATATTTTCAAGATCTCACCCCTTATTATTGGCCTACTCATTTTTGGCTTTGGCACTTCTGCGCCAGAAATGTTGGTCTCAGGATTGGCGGCTTACGAGGGCCACCCAGAGCTGAGCATTGGCAACGCCTTTGGTTCTAATATTTTTAACATCGCTTTAGTGTTGGGCATTACAGCGATCATTCTCCCTATCAAAGTAAAGCAAGACATTCTAAAAAAAGAATGGCTTTACTTAATGGCATCCACGCTCGTTGCAGGCATCCTGATTTTGGATGGTTATTTAAGTTTTGCGGATGGTTTAATTCTATTGGGCTTGCTGGCTGTGTTTTTAATTTACACTTTTGTCGCCTCTAAAAAGGGCGACCACCAAGAGTTTGACAATCTTGCTATTGAAGTCAAACAAGGTCAAACAAAAAAAGTGTGGTTGATGCTTATTATCTCTTTTGTAATACTACTCCTTAGCGCCAAGCTTGTAGTATGGGGAGGCTCCGAACTTGCAGCCTCGTTCGGCGTCTCTGACTTGCTCATCGGTTTGACGGTGGTAGCGCTCGGCACAAGTCTGCCAGAATTGGCAGTCTCTATTAGCAGTGCATTGAAAAAACAACACGAAATGGTTGTCGGTAATATCATTGGCTCCAACTTATTTAACACAGTGGGTGTCCTCGCAATTCCGAGCCTTATTCTGCCTTTTGATGTTCCAGTAGACGTCATCAATCGAGACTATCCATTTATGGTCGCTCTGACGGCTCTGCTGTTTATTGTTTCTTATAGATTCAAGAAAGAAGGCGTTATTAGGCGCCTAGAGGGTGTGTTACTGCTTGTTGTTCTTGCCGTCTACCTATACTTATTGCTTTGGACTTAGTTGTTAAAAACTTAAGCGAAACACAAGCGATAGCCACAAATCTGGCCAAATGCTGCTCGTCTTTACAAGACGTACTTGTGATTTATTTAATAGGCGATCTGGGCACAGGGAAAACCACGCTTGCTCAAAGTTTTATTCAATTTTTTGGCTTTGATCGCGTTAAAAGCCCTACTTACTCATTGGTAGAGAGCTACCAAAACGAATCAGCAAACATTCACCATTTTGACTGTTACCGACTCAGCGACCCTGAGGAGCTCGACTATATTGGTATTCGTGAATATCTCAGCCCAGGCAGTATTCAGCTCATCGAGTGGCCAGAGCTCGGCAAAGGTGCGATTGCCAAGGCAGATATCTCGATCAGTCTCAAGGGCGATCACGACGAAAGACAAATTAACATCCAGAGCCATAGCGATCTCGGAAAAAAGGTTATTCAGTGCGCTATTTCATAGGTCTTGTTTTATCAGTGGTTATGACGTCAGCCTTCGCTGAGGAAAAAACAACGCTTTTTGATTTTCGCTATTGGACAGCCCCAAACCACACTCGAATTGTCATTGACACGGAAGCAGACACTGCTTTTAAAGTCAGCGCAAAAGATAATTATGTTTTGCTAAGCGTTAAAAATGCCAAAGTACTATCACAAACATTTTCTCACTTATTTTTCGAAGACGAGCGCATCGAGCGAATTCAAATTAAGCGCAGTGGTGATGACATCAGGCTCATTTTTTACACCAACGAAGTGTTTGAAGTTAAGCACTACACTCTTGCGCCTAACGAAAAATACAAATATCATCGATTGGTCATTGACTTGATTGATCTTCAATCAAAAACAGCCGTTGCAGATAGCGCAATAGAGCAGGACGATGAACCTGAGCGCAAAGTTGTATTGGTGGACGCTGGTCACGGCGGCGAAGATCCGGGCGCCTCAGGCAAGAATGGCTCACGTGAAAAAGACGTTAATCTAGCCATCGCACAAAAGCTGGTCGACACCATTAATCAAAGCGACGACATAACAGCCATACTCACTCGAAGCGGTGATTACTACATACCCCTTACCGAGCGCATCACTATTGGCTTGGGTAAAAGGGCAACAATGTTTATCTCAATACATGCCGATGCGGTTGAGAGTACAAGCGCCAAAGGGGCATCCATTTATAGCCTGTCTGAGAAAGGTGAGGTTAGTGAACTGGCCAAACAACTGGAGCAATCCGAGAACTCAGTCGATCAGTTTGGCGGCGTAGAAACGGTAATTGATAGCGACCAGTTCCTCAAAACCATGCTCACCGATTTTTCTAGGAAAGACCGAGACATCCAATCACAACAACTGGCAGCAACTATTTTAAAGCAAATCAGTACCATTGGTCCGGTTCACAAGAAGACCCCGCAAAAAGCCAATTTCGTTGTACTAAAGTCACCTGCCATCCCCTCTGTATTGGTGGAAACCGCTTTCATTTCTAACCCCGGACAAGAAGCACGACTCAATGATTCTGTAGAGCAGCAAAAAATTGCCGACGCTATTTTTCAGGGCATTAAAGATTACTACTCAGCAGTTGCGTCTCAACTATAAGGCTTTTGATTCTTGCTGAGAATTTTCACCATCAAGTACCAGCGCTTCACTGACAAGTTGGTGCACGCTGACCACCATAAAAGGATCAAAATCGTAATACGGCAAGACTTTTGAAAATTGCGATTTGCAAATTGCGCACAGCGCCGCCAACGTATTAACGCCACCCTTCTCTTCACTTTGCTTTAATGCTTGCATTCTAGGCAGCGCACCCTTAACTCGCAACTCTAGTAAATCATCGGTCAATAAACCGCCACCGCCACCGCAACAAAATGTGGATGCCTTGATCGTGCCTTCCGACATATCAACAAAGTGGTTACAAGCCGCTTTAATCACCTCTCTTGGCAGTATAAATTGCCCATTCTCAATGCCACCCATATTGCTGCCTCGAGCCACATTACACGAATCGTGGAAAGTAACAGTTCGATGATCGTTCTTTGATTTGTCGAATGTTAACCGACCTTTTTGGATTAAATCGTACGTATATTCAATAATATGTTGCGGCTGTGGGTAGTTTTGATTCAACTGGTTCTGCAGTTGGAGAGCGTATTCATCCGTCGCGCCGTCGCCAATACCGGTCAATGTATTCCAAAAACTGTAAGCAACCCGCCATGCATGGCCGCACTCACCGACAATAATGCGCTTCACGCCTAAATCAAGCGCCGCTTTTCGAATTCGTAACGCACCTTCACGCATAATGTCGTAATTGCCAATAAACATACCGAAGTTCGCCCCTTCGGAGGCATAAGAACTCAATGTCCACGAGTCACCAGACTGATGAAAAACTTTGGCATAGCCGATCAGGCCGTCAATATGTGGCTCGGCAAAAAAATCAGCCGATGGTGTTATTAGCAAAATTTCGGCGCCTTGATGGTCAAGCGGCAGTTTCACCGCCACACCGGTGTCTTCTTCAATTTCTTCCTCAAGATCAAGCAAAGTGTCTCGCAAAGCGGGTTCGGGCATGCCGAGATTGTTGCCAATTTTTTTGACCTTGCCCAAAATTTGATTGCAATATTTTTGACCCACGCCAATCGCATTCATCACCTCTCGAGCAGCCATTGTTATCTCTGCAGTATCAATACCATAAGGACAGTACACCGAGCAACGTCGACACTCTGAACACTGATGAAAATAGTTGTACCAATCATCGAGCATGGACTCATCGAATTCTTTGGCGCCCACCAATTTAGGAAAATACTTGCCTGCAAAAGTAAAGTGGCGTCGATAAACGCTGCGAAACAGGTCCTGCCTCGCCACTGGCATATTTTTTGGATCCCCCGTGCCAAGGAAATAATGACACTTGTCGGCGCAAGCGCCACACTTCACACAAGCATCCAAAAACACAGGAAGGGAACGATATTTACTGATCGTCTCACCCATTTTTTCAATGGCCACCTGCTGCCAATTGTCAACTTTTTTCCCAGGAAATCCAAGAGACTTTTGCATGTCAGCATTGGCTTTAAACGGGCCACTACCAGTCATAACGTCACTTTTGAGTGCGGGTGTTTTTAGGTAAGTTTCTAATTTTGGTGTATCAAATTTTTCCATGATTACCCACCTTTGCTATTTTTCTCTTTATCAAAAGCCCAATCCGAAATATGACGTTTTTTCCTTGCGTCGTCAACCTGATTGAGAGTTGGAGAGAAAAACACTCCAGGTGCATGCAGTATTTTTGAAATAGGGAAAATTGCAATTAAGACAAACACCATAAAGATATGCGCCAGAAAAATACCCCCACTCGGCAATTCAGACCAATCAAAGGTAATCAAGCCCTCTGCAAAAGCGTAGACCTTACCCATATCGGGATAAAACTGAGCAAATGTCATTAGCGCGCCTGTTAGGGCAATAAGAATCAACAATATCAATAATAAATAATCGGATGGCGCAGAAATATAACGAACACGATCCACGAAAAAACGCCTTGCCAATAAACCCGAAAGACCAAATATGAGTGGAAAAGCCGCGTACCTCAAAGATTCAGTTTGACGCAATATCTCGGGTGTTTCGCCCGGCCAAAAATAAGGCAAATGGCGAATAAACAGCAGCACCAAAGCCCAGTGAAACAACCAACCAAACAGCCAGGTCCATTTACTGGCCTTAAACAAACTGGAGAACAAAAAAACCTCTCGCATCATTCTAAGAATGACGCCAAACTTAGTGAGCGGTGCGGGTGCAGTGGGGATTTTTAGTGGCACTGGCGTGCTTGCGTATTGAATCACCTTTAGGGTAACGCCCACCAGACATAGCGATACTGCTAGGTAGAAAAAGACAGTGAATAAAATGCTCGTTAATGACATAAAGTGTAACCCTAGGCAAAGGACAACATTACGACGTTTGCCAAATTAGCGTGCCAAGGCCATTAAACACAACCCGTTGGCTTTGGTAGACCTGCAAATCGACAACCTTGCTTTGCAGGACCATAAGGAAATAACGAATACAAATAGCGAGAATTACCCTTATCGTTGCCCAATCTCTTAGCTATTGCCTTGGTTAAAACGCGCACAGCCGGGGCGAAATCGTACTCTTCGAAGTACTCTTTAAGAAAATTAATAACCTCCCAATGTTCTGGAGTGAGTTCAATTTCATCCTCTGCCGCCATAGCTAGAGCAATCTCCTTGCTCCAGTCACCTATGTTTAATAGATAGCCCTCTTCATCCACTTCAGCGCCAAGTATTGCAGCCATTGTCTTCTGTTTCTCTTTGTTGATTAATAAATATAATGCGTGAGACACGCGCAAAAGCGTCGTCGTCCATAACGATTAATTTTACTGATGTGGGGCTTGCAGGGGAACTAAATTACACCCTAATAGTAAGGTATTGGGCTAGTTTTCTAGATAAGCATCAACACTTTTAGCAACGCCACGGCCCTCGTTAATCGCCCAAACAACCAGCGATTGACCTCGGCGACAGTCGCCTGCAGTGAAGATGCCTTCTTTTGAAGTGGTAAATTCACCGTGCTCAGCTTTATAGTTACCACGCTCATCGAGCTCAATTTCAGCGTCATCACTAAGGTAGCGCTCAGGCGAAACAAAGCCCATCGACAATAACACTAATTGCGTCTCCCACCTTTTTTCAGTGCCAGCAATTTCATTTAGTTGTCCATTTTCAAAAGTCACATTAATGGTGTTAATGCCGCTGACATTACCATTGCTATCTTTAACGAACGATTTAGTCAGTAACTGATAGTTTCTTGGATCTTTTCCGAAAACAGCAGTCGCTTCTTCGTGTCCATAATCCACACGATAAATCACCGGCCATTCCGGCCATGGATTGCGGTCCACCCTGTCAGCCGGCGGTTGACTCATTAATTCAAAATTAACAATCGATTTTGCGCCCTGTCTAAGTGATGTACCAATACAGTCTGTGCCGGTATCGCCACCGCCAATCACAATTACATCTTTACCCTTTGCAGAGAACTCATCCTCATCGGTATGTCCATGATCAAGCAGGCTCTTATAATTTGCCGTTAAGTAACTCATTGCAGGGTAAATACCCTTTGCATCACGGTTGTCCGCCGGCAAATCACGCGCTTTGGTTGCGCCTGTCGTAAATACAACGGCGTCAAATATCCCTTGTAGCTCGGAGACGCTAATATCTTTGCCAATATCTCTACTAGTGATAAATTCAATTCCTTCATATCTAAGTAAGTCGACACGACGGTTAACCACGTCTTTTCCTAATTTCATATTAGGGATGCCATACATCAGCAAGCCGCCAATTCGATCACTGCGCTCATAAACCGTTACTGAATGACCCATCTGGTTTAGTTCATCAGCTGCTGCAAGCCCTGCAGGACCTGAGCCAACAACCGCAACGGCTTTACCTGAGCGATTGACCACCTCTCTAGGGACAATCCAGCCCTCTTCAAAGCCCTTATCAACGATTGATTGCTCGATGTTTTTAATCGTTACCGCAGGATTAGTAATACCCAAAACACACGAGCCTTCACAAGGTGCTGGGCAAACTCGACCAGTAAATTCTGGAAAATTATTTGTTTTGTGCAAACACTCAAGCGCTTCACGCCATTGGTCGGTATAAATTAGGTGGTTCCATTCTGGAATGAGGTTGTCAATTGGGCAGCCATCTGCAGATTGGCAAAAAGGCACTCCGCAATCCATGCATCGTGCACCCTGTTGTTGAAGGTGGTCAATATCATGGGTGCCGGAGAAAATTTCATCGAAGTCGTTGATACGGATTTCTACATCACGATACGATTCCACTTTCCGCTCAAACTCTATAAAACCTGTTACCTTGCCCATTAATTATTTCTTTATATTTCACACAGCCTTTGATTATCTCACAATCTGCGCCATCGCTAGATGTAATACGTCACCATAAGGAATCAACAATCATAATATGAAAGTGTAATTGCAAAGAAAATTTACATACTTTCAGGCTGCGCCTTAATAAAAGCAGGGAACTGATTACACCTCTGTGCAATTGCCACAATCTTCGGATAGGTCGACAAATCACAGTCAAATCGTTTGGCATTATAAACTTGTGGCACCATGCAAATATCAGCAAGAGTGGGCTGGTTTTGATGGCAAAAATCACCCGTTTCATCCTCGTTTAAATGCTTTTCTAGAGCGTCAAATCCTTCCGTTATCCAATGCCTATACCACGTCATTTTTGCTTCTTTATTTACTGACAACTCGTCTTCTAAATAATTAAGCACACGCAAATTATTCAGTGGATGGATATCACTGCAAATCAGTTGCACGAACGATCGAATACGCGCCTTTGCTAAGGCGTCTTGGTGCAAAATTGTTGGTGTGGGCTTTAATTCATCTAAGTATTCGCAAATTGCCAAAGATTGTGTTAAGACAACATCACCCCTCCCCGCCTCTCTAACGAGTAATGCTGGCACCAAACCTTGTGGATTGAGCAATTTATACTCATCAGAAGCTTCTTCTGATTCCAATAAATTAACCCGCTTGCTTTGGTATTGAAGCCCCTTCAGATTAAGCGCAATACGAACGCGATAAGCCGCTGACGATCGGGGGTAATCGTATAAAGTAAGTGAGATTTGTTCGGTGTTTCTCATTAGATTCTAGCCGATAATAAAGTTCCGACCACCTCACCAAAACCAATACGCGGTCGTTGATTGTCTACAGCTTCACACCAGCCCTTCATTATTATTGTATCGCCGTCTTCCAAGAACGTACGGACTTCACCGTTGTTAAGTGTGATTGGATTCTTACCACCACTCGTCAGCTCTATGAGGGCGCCAGCTTCGCTGATATCGGGGCCCGACTGCGTGCCGCTGCCAAGTAAATCACCCGCTTGCATATTGCAACCACCCACGCTGTGATGAGCAAGCATTTGTGCTACTGTCCAGTACGAGTGTTTGAAGTTACTTCTCGACAATCTCTGTGGTGCCTGGTTATTATCGCGCATTTGTTGCGTCTCAATGAGTACTTCAAGCTCTACATCAAAACCGCCCTGCGCTCTATTTTTATCCGACTCCAAGTACGACACGGGTTGTGGGTGACCCTCCTCTCGATGCCAAGGCGTTCGATAAGGCGCCAAAGCCTCGGTGGTGACAATCCAAGGGGAGATGGTTGTGGCGAAGTTTTTTGATAGAAACGGCCCCAGCGGTTGATACTCCCAAGCTTGGATATCTCGTGCCGACCAATCGTTAAGCAGACAAAGGCCAAAAATATGATTATCAGTGTCATCGATTGAGATGCGCTCGCCAATTTCATTACCCTTGCCAACAAAAATACCAACCTCTAATTCGTAATCCAATCTCTTAGCCGGGCCAAAACTTGGTTCAGCAGCATCTGGCGCCTTTGTTTGACCCGTCGGTCTGGCAAATGTTTGACCAGAGACATCGATGGATGAACTTCTACCATGGTAGCCAATTGGCAGCCATTGGTAATTAGGCAACAGCGGATTGTCTGGACGAAACAATTTACCAATATTGGTGGCATGATGGATCGAAGTGTAAAAATCGGTGTAGTCACCAATTTGAGCTGGAAGCTTATACTCAGCAGCTGACTGTGGAATTAAACAGCTTGAGATTGTCTTTTCCAGCGGACTGCCTTTTGTCAAACCGTCTGAGAGAACCAACCTAAGCTTAGACCAGGCATCAACACCCATGGACATGAATTTGTTTAAACTATTTTGAGCGCAAACCTTAAGGCTTTTTTGAATTGATGTATTAAACAGCTTGCACCTCTCTAGCTTCACCAAATCAACAATTTCATCACCAATAGCAACGCCAACGCGAAAAGTCTCTTTACTTTCTTTGCGCTTAAACACAGCAAAAGGCAAGTTTTGAATAGGGAAATGCTCATGGTCGTTAGCCGATCCAACCCAGCTTTGGCGGTTTAGGTCGTGGGTGGAGTTTAAATTTGTATTTTGCATCATAATTTTTTTATTGTTTAGGGTTTTTTCGCATCGAAGTGGCTTTTAAAGCCACGCCATACTTGATGATAGTTCGTTTGTCTAAGAGGGCTACTAAGGGCTTTTTTGCTGACTGAATACGCCAAATTACTCTCAAACATAAAAGCCATCGTCTTATCAAGATACTCTGGCTCTAAATCTTTATGACTGGCCTTCTCAAAAGTCTTAACATCGGGGCCGTGCAAGCTCATGGTGTTGTGTAGACTAGCACCACCCGGCACAAAACCCTCAGCCTTAGCATCGTAGGCGCCTTCAATCAAACCCATAAACTCACTCATAATATTTCGATGGAACCAAGGCGGACGAAAGGTGTCTTCAGCCACCATCCAACGTGGTGGGAAAATAACAAAATCGCAATTAGCCACACCGGCTCTCGAAGAAGGTGAAGTAAGTACAGTAAAGATAGAGGGGTCGCAGTGATCAAAACTGACACTGTTAATGACATTAAAGCGACTAAGATCGTATTTATAGGGTGCGTAATTACCATGCCAGGCCACCACATTCAGTGGCGAGTGATCCAAAGTTGATTGCCACAGCTGCCCGCCAAATTTGTTCAATAATGTGAACTCTGCAACAATGTCCTCATATCCAGCAACCGGAGTTAAAAAATCTCTAGAGCTAGCAAGTCCGTTAGCGCCAATAGGGCCAAGATTTGGGAGCTCAAAAGGAGCGCCGTAGTTCTCACAAACATAACCTCTGGCAAAGGTCTCTGATTCTTCCAACATCACTTGAAATATCAATCCTCGAGGGATTACACAAATCTCTTTGGGTGCAACATCGATCACGCCCATCTCTGTGGAAATACAAAGCGCGCCTTGTTGCGGCACAATTAACATCTCGCCATCGGAGTTGTAGAAATAGCCGTCCATATCGCTATTGGCAGCGTATGAAAAGACACCAACTCCCAGTTGAGTTCCTACAGAACCGTTGCCGCACACCGCAAAAAGACCATCGATAAAATCCGTTTTAGCCGTTGGTGCGCTTTGAGCATCCCAGCGCATTTGATTGGGACTACTAATCACGTCCTCTACCGAGAGCGATAAACCCTCATGAAGTGCAGGTTCGAAATCCGCCGTTATGGCACTAGGACGAATCCGATACAACCAGGATCGTCTATTACTCTCCCTTGGCGCGGTAAAAGCACTGCCAGAAAACTGCTCAGCATAAAGACCGTGCGCACATTTTTGCGGTGAGTTGCGCCCAACAGGCAGTGCTCCAGCTAACGCTTCAGTCTCGAAGTGATTGCCAAAGCCACTTTGGTATCCTCTATTGTCAGT
>DUCF01000091.1 GCA_012959965.1 Candidatus Thioglobus sp.
AAATATGCAGATGCTCTGGCCTGTACAACCACCAATCAACACCCTTTTAGCCATTTCACAGAAAAACAAATTCTAGCCCTCATTTCGATGACTCACAGCAACTCTGAAACTACTGAAATAATAAGCAATCAACACCAGTCGGTCATGTTTACGGAGTCTCTTGCCGGCCTCAATATTAAAACCGATGGTATTTATATCGATGCAACTTTTGGTAGAGGCGGCCACTCCCAGGGCATTCTCGAGCAACTAGGGCCTACAGGTAGATTGATTGGCTTAGATCAAGATTTGGATGCAGTAAATTTCGCCAAATCAAACTTTCAAGACCCAAGACTTACCTTGTGTCACACAAGATTCGATCAACTTCAAAGTGTTCTGGAAGAGATGGCACTCCACGGGCAAATCGACGGTATTTTGATGGACCTTGGCGTCTCATCACCACAGCTTGATAATGCTGAGCGAGGCTTTAGTTTCAATAAAGATGGCGCGCTTGATATGCGCATGAATCAAACACAAATCATGACGGCTGCAAAATGGCTTAAAGAAACAAACGAAAAAGACATTGCTGACGCACTTTATCAATTTGGCGAGGAAAAAAAGAGCTGGAGAATTGCTGCCGCAATTAAAAAATTTCAAGAAACCAAAGACATCGAAACAACGCTTGAGCTCGCCAATATCGTTGCCTCCGTTGTTAGGTCTCACAAAAACAAACACCCGGCAACACGTTCTTTTCAAGCGATTCGAATTGTTATTAATGAAGAGCTGCAACAACTCGCCAGCACCCTTGAGCAAAGTATTGGCGCTTTAAAGCCAGGCGGCAGGTTGTCTGTGATCAGCTTCCATTCTATTGAAGATAGAATTGTAAAACAATTTATTCGAAAACACTCTCAAGCCAAAGCTCTTCCTAAGGGATTACCGATTATGGCTGAAACTTCAAGCAACCTACCTCTCAAAAATCTAGGCAAGAAAAAACCTTCTACAATTGAAATCAAAACAAACAAGCGCAGCCGTAGTGCAATCCTACGCCTGGCTGAAAAATGCTAAGATTTATCCGCACCACTTGGCTTGTTAACACCCTCTTAATCATCGCCACTGTTGTCTTGTCACTTTTAACCGTTAATTGGCACCATCAGATGTTTCAACTGTATGAAATTGAGTTGCAAGTTAAAAAAGAAAATCAGAGCATTACCGCCATTAACAGGCAGTTACTAATGGAGCACTCAGAAGTGCTAAGCGGAATGGCTATTGTTGAAAAATCACAAGAACTCTTAGGGATGCACTCACCAGATAAAAAAATTAAAACATTGTCTTTGTGAAATTTACTCGAGTTCAAAATTATTGGAATAGGCAAGGGCTAATTAAATACAGCTTTTTCGTCATTATTGCGGTTTTTGTTTATCAGGCAATCAGTATTCACTCCCAGAAATTGGGCAGCACCTCCTTGCAACAAAAAGCCGCCATAAAATCAGAAAAAAACCTCACTCAAAAAGCCTCACGAGGAAACATCTTAGACAGAAACGGCAACATCCTTGCCATCAGCCTCATTCAGCAAAAAGTCAATTTAGACCCAACCCTTGTTCAGGATGAGTTTATCCCAATGTTAGCAGAGGCATTGCAATTACCATTTAATGAGCTTGAAAGAAAGATTAAAGATAAGCGTCAAGCCAGTTCGGGGAGTAAACAACTCATCATTAAAGAGAATCTTGCGTTAACCGACCCTATTATCATCAACCTCAGAAAACTCAAAAGACAAAAACTTGAGGTCTGTAAATCAACAATGATTACACCCTCGAAAACTCTACTGGAAAGAGCAGAAAGCCTTGTCGGTATAGAGATTGACAACAAGAACGAAGTTGAAGTTTTGCGTTGCAAGGGTGAGAAAATTTCTGGCGTTGCCTTGCAATCATCAACGTTTCGCTACTACCCGAAGGCCGAGTCCATTTCGCCGTTACTCGGTCGCACCAACAACGAAAATATTGGCGCCTTTGGCATTGAGTCAGAATTTGATTATTTGCTAGCCGGTTCCGATGGACGGGCAAAAATCACCGCCAACAAGCAAGGCTCAAATATCTACTATCAAACCGAAATTTCTCAAGCGCTGCAACAGGGTGAAGACATTCAATTAACTATTGATGCAGACGTTCAATTTCATGTTTTTAACGCCATCAAAAAATCAGCAGAATTTCATTTGGCCGACTCAGCCTCGGCCATTGTACTATCCGCTAACGGCGAAATATTGGCGCTTGCTAATTACCCTGCTGCAGATCCTAATGATCGCCAAAATTACGACCCTCAAGATTACAGAAACCGCGTTTTAGCTGACAAGCTAGAACCCGGCTCAACAATGAAACCTTTTACAATGTTGCTTGCCCTAAAAAAAGGCGTGATCACCGCTACTGATGATGAATTAATCGATGTCAGTAAATCCATTGGCCATATCAAAACCAACCGCGAAGTGAGGAAATATGGTGACGCAATAACTGTTAAGAAAATTCTAGAAAAATCTCACAACCTAGGCACCGTCAATGTAATGGAGCGCCTTGAGGCAAAAGACGTGTACGAAACTTGGCAGCTGCTGGGGTTTGGTGAATATCAAGGTCTTATGCCAAGCATTGAAAATCCTGGCGTGCTTCGACACCACAGCACTTGGGGGCTTGCCGATAAACGCACTATAGCCTATGGTCATGGCCCCATGAATACCAACCTTGCACAACTTGCGAGGGCTTATTTAGTTTTTGCCAACGAAGGCAGTGTGCCAAACTTAAAATTGATCATAGACGACGAAGTAGCAGAGGAAAGTACACAAGTTTTCAGCGCCGAAATCACCAATAGAATTAAAGAAATATTAGACTCCGTAGCATCAAATGATGGCTCGGGCTATCGTGCCAGCATCAATGGCTATGAGATTGGTGGCAAAACCGGCACGGCAGAAATGGTTGTTGCAGGAAAGTACAATAAAGACGGAGCAAAACGTACTTATTTTGTTGGTTTCTCGCCTGTCGAAAACCCTAAGTACATTATGGCTGTTAGGCTTGATTACCCGAAACAATGTTTTGTCTCTTGGGATCCAAATATAAGAAACCGCTGTGAAGGCTCCAATTCAGCGGCCATGGCATTTAAGGATGCAATGGAAAAAATACTGAATGCCGACGCCAGTATTCAACCAACAGCGGCTAACTAGATTTCGGTGTTTTTCGGTGTTGTATTTCTTCCATAATTCTCTTTTCGTCAGCACTGCTGTTGGCCGTTGAAATAGAGGCCGAAGTTAAGCTTCTTTGATGTTGTTTTTCTGCCAACGTCAAGGCACTGAGAAACTCGTCTCTTGCCTCATTTTCACTCAAGCTGGGCTCCATCACGCACAGTTGTTGCAATCGAGAATAAACCCTGGGCTTGGGTTCAAACGGCTTTATCAATGCTTTCTGAGATATCTCCTCATCAATTTGGGCCGAATGGATTAATTCCAGTAATACATTTGACTTGGGCAAATGCCGCACTCTAAGCTCCACTGTATCATCTGCCAACACCGGGTAATTCAACACACAACTAATCATTTTTGACATTAGGCCCTTCATGCCGTTGTCTGGCGCTTTTTTTGTCGCCGGTCTGTCATAAAGCATTTCTATCATAGGCGGCTCGTCAAAATTGGGTGGCGCTTCATGCATTTCTTGCACCCCCTGAATAGGCGGCGCGCTAGTTTCACTTTGATTAATCATTTTTTCAACGTACGATACATCTTGATCAACCACTTGTGCAAGACCTTCAACCAACTGTTGACGGTAAACGGAATAAGTGACCAGGTTAATAAGAGCTGAGGCCTGTTCTAAAAATAACGTTTTCCCCTCAATGGTCTCGAAGGGCACGTCGGATTTGATGTGATCAAAAAGAAAAGTGGATAGTGTTAGCGCCTTATCAATGCGTTGTGAGAACACCTTAACGGACTCCCCTTGAATCAATGTATCTGGATCCTCGCCATCAGGCAAGAGCAGAAATTTAATCATCAATCCTGCGGTCATTGCTGGCAGGGAAATTTGCAACGCCTTCCAAGCTGCCGCCCTACCCGCCTTATCACCATCAAAGCAAAAAACAATGGTGTCGGTGGCTCTTGATAAAGTTTGCAGGTGAGCTGGCGTAGTAGCTGTTCCGAGTGTAGCAACGGCTGTGGTAATGCCATGTTGATGAAGGGCGATCACATCCATGTAACCCTCTACCACCAAGATGTAGTCAATTTTTCTAGAGTATTTCCGGCAATGATGAAGGCCGTACAATTCCTTTGATTTGGAGAATAATGGCGTTTCAGGGGAGTTTAAATACTTTGGATTGTCTTTGTCAGAGAGTACTCGCCCACCAAAACCAATAACATTGCCTTTGGCGTTATGAATGGGAAACATTAGGCGATCACGAAAACGATCGTAATAATCCCCTTCTTTATCTTTTTTAGCGACCAACATGCCAAGAGTATCTAAATCGATAAGTTTTTCGTTGTCGGCCTTATTATGCTCGTGCAGATTACTCCAACCCGGCGGTGCATAACCCAGTTCAAATCGTTTGGCTATAGCACCACTTATGCCACGCTTTTTGGCGTAATCAACAGCGCGCGCTTTCGCAACAGAGCTTTTTAATTGTGTCTGGTAATAATCATTCACCTCACTCATCAGCTCGTTGTAGCGCTTGAAACGTGTATTAACGGGTTTAACATTTTGGTCATAAACAACCGAAATACCAGATTCTGAAGCCACTGTTTCTACGGCTTCAACAAAGTCCAAGTGGTCAAATTTCTTGATAAAGTCAATGGCACCGCCACTTTCGCCGCAGCCAAAGCAATGAAAAATCTGCTTATTCGGCACCACAGTAAACGACGGCGTTTTCTCTTCATGGAAGGGACAACAGGCTTTATAGTCTTTTCCTGCTTTTTTCAAAGGCACACGTTTATTAATTAGACCGACAATATCTACTCTATCCGACAAATCGTTGATAAAATCTCTGTCAATAAATGGCATAACTTAGGCCGCAATAACCACGTGAAAATCTCTTCATTTTAATGATAAAAATTGAATTCTTTCGGCCAAAATATCTACCAACTTGGATATTAATCCTACTGATGAAGATTGGCGTCTTCATTCCGTTCAGAATGCAAGTTTTTCTGGGAAAAAACATGGGAAAATTATTCTACCCTTTGTTTTCAAGGTTTAGAAAAATAGCAATCATCAATGTTCAACGATGCTTTCCCGAAAAAAACAAAGACCAAGTAAATGCCCTAGTGAAAAAACACTTTGAATCTATTGGCGTGAGTTTTTTTGAAACTGCAAATGCGTATTACAGCTCAGACAAAAAAATTCAAAAAATGCTTACGATTGAAAACGAACACTATCTGACAGAGGCAATGAAAAATGGGGGTGGCGTAATCATTCTATGTTCGCACTTTATGCCGCTTATGCTTGGCAGTCGCGCGCTATCGTTAAAACACACTATTGCCAACATCTATCGCCCACAAAACAACCGCCTTTTTGACAAAATAATGGTTAAGGGCCTTACCAATGGCGGCGGCATAATGATTAAAAATTCTGACACCAAGGCAATGGTTAAAACAATCAAAAGCGCGCTGCCTATTTGGTACGCACCCGACCAAGATTTGGGCGCTAGAGGCACTGTATTTGCTCCATTATTCGATATTCCAGCGGCGACAATTACCGCCACTTCTCGGCTTGCCAAGGGCGGAAATACTGCTGTAATACCCTACTCTTTCATTAGAACCGACAAAGGCTATAGGATGTCTTTTTCTGCCCCGCTTGAGAATTATCCTAGTGGTGATTTGGTAAAAGACGCAAGTTGTACCAATCAAATACTTGAGGAGCAAATAAGAGAAAATCCAGAGCAATATCTGTGGATTCACCGTCGATTTAAAACCCGGCCAGAAGGCGAAGATGAGTTTTATCCAAATATCTAATATTTTCATTCAAGCAATAGTACAATGAAAGAAATTAGCGTATAATTCGCGACTTAATTTTGACTAAACGAGTTATTTAACTATGTCTATCGATACACAAGCAATTATTAAAGAATACCAAACAGGCGAGAACGACACGGGCTCTACTGGCGTGCAAATAGCATTGTTAACAGCACGCATTAAACACTTGACTGAGCATTTTAAGACGCACAATAAAGACCATCACTCAAGAAGAGGTTTACTGCGCCTTGTATCTCAGCGTAAAAAATTATTGACTTACATCAAAAACAATAACATCGCTGGCTACGCCGATTTAATTTCACGTCTAGGCCTTAGAAAGTAAAGCCCTAAAACGTATTTAAAAAAAGCCCCATTTTTTGGGGCTTTTTTATTGTCTATCGCTTTAAAATAACAACATGGAACTCTCACCCATTTACCAAAAAATAACGGATCTTTCCGAACGCAGTGCAGCCTTATCCAGTCATCTACAACTGGAAGAGAAGCAAGGTCGACTGGAAGAAGTGTTACGTGAATTAGAAAACCCAGATATTTGGTCCAACCCAGACCAGGCGCAAGCACTTGGCAAAGAAAAAACGCAGCTCGAAAATGTTTGCAATACCTTTGCAAAAGCCTCAGCGATTCTTGGAGATGCAGGTGAATTATTAGAAATGGCGGAAGCCGAGGATGATAGCGATGCAGTAGACAGTGTTGTTACTGACTTAACCGGCGTCGAAACCGATATTGGTGCGTTAGAATTCCAAAGAATGTTCAGCGGTGAAATGGATCAAAATTCTGCTTTTCTAGACATTCAATCAGGCTCTGGCGGCACCGAAGCACAAGACTGGGCAGAAATGTTATTGCGTATGTATTTGCGCTGGGGTGAAAAGCACCAATTCACAGTAAAACTAATGGAAGTCTCCGCGGGAGAGGTTGCTGGCATTAAATCGGCCACCATTCATTTCGATGGTGATTACGCCTTCGGCTGGCTTAGAAGTGAAATCGGCATTCATCGCTTAGTGCGCAAATCTCCGTATAACGCCAATGGTAAAAGACACACTTCTTTTTCTTCCGTTTTTGTATCCCCTGAAGTGGATGACAATATAGAAATTGACATCAACCCTGCCGATTTACGAGTTGACACTTACCGAGCTTCCGGTGCAGGCGGTCAGCACGTAAACAAAACAGAGTCCGCTGTACGCATCACCCACTTACCAACCAATACTGTTGTTCAGTGCCAAGATGGTCGTTCACAGCACGCAAACAAAGATCAAGCCATGAAGCAACTCAAGTCCAAGCTTTACGAGCTTGAAATGCAAATACGCAACAGTGAAAAGCAAGACCTTGAAGACCTAAAGTCGGATATTGGCTGGGGCCATCAAATCCGCTCATACGTACTCGATCAGTCGCGCATCAAGGACCTTAGAACAGGCGTTGAAAGCAGCAACACCCAAGATGTCCTTGATGGTAATCTCGACCAGTTTATTGTTGCCAGTTTAAAGGCGGGGCTATAGTGACACATAAACATTATGACATGATTGCTATTGGTGCTGGCAGTGGCGGCCTTTCTGCTGTTGAACGTGCCAGTGAGTACGGCAAAAAATGCGCTGTTATTGAAATGAAAACAGTTGGTGGCACATGCGTCAATGTCGGCTGCGTTCCTAAAAAAGTCATGTGGTATGCGGCAAACACAGCTGCTACCATCAATAATGCCTCAGGCTTTGGCTTTGAAATTGACAAGGTTGGCTTTTCTTGGAAGAAACTAAAACAAGGCAGAGACAACTACATTAAAGGCATTACCACTTGGTATGACGGCTATTTGGACTCCCTAGGCATTGACTATATTGACGGCTTCGGACAATTAGTAGACAACAACACTGTGAGCATTAATGGCCAACAAATCACCGCCGATCATATTGTGCTCTCACCAGGAAGTACACCTTTTGTACCCAATATTGAAGGCGCTGAATTGGGTATAACTTCCGATGGTTTTTTTGAGCTTACCGGTTTACCCAAAAAAGTAGCTGTTGTCGGTGGTGGCTTTATTGCTGTTGAATTGGCAGGCGTTCTCAATGCCTTAGGTAGCGAAGTCACAATCATTATTCGCTCAGATAACTTACTGAATAGCTTTGACACCATGGTTGTTGATACGCTAACCAAAGAATACCAAAAACAGGGCATTACTATTGTCACTAACACTAGTATTTCAAAACTCGACAACAGCGGTGGTATTCATTGCAACAATAAAATTTTGAAAGGTTTTGATGAAGTTATCTGGGCAATGGGTCGCTCACCAATGACGAATAATATTGGACTGGAAGCCATTGGCCTCACAACCGATAACAAAGGCTTTATCCAAACGGATAAATACCAGCAAACCAATATTAAAGGCATTTATGCCCTAGGCGATGCTACAGGTCGTGCAGCCTTGACTCCAGTGGCTATTGCCGCTGGCAGACGACTTTCTGACCGCCTGTTTAATGGCATGAGTGACAGGCATTTAAATTACGACAATATTCCAAGCGTTGTTTTCTCTCACCCACCGATTGGCACCGTTGGCCTCACAGAGAAAGAGGCACGCACGCAATTTAAAGATATTAAAGTCTATCAATCAAACTTTACCCCAATGGCGGACGCGCTATTAGAGCACCAAACGCAAACGGCTCTGAAACTTATCTGTACAGGTGCTGATGAAAAAGTCATCGGTTGTCACATCATTGGCGAAGGTGCCGATGAAATACTGCAAGGATTTGCGGTAGCAATCAAAATGGGTGCGACTAAATCACAACTTGACGACACCGTAGCCATCCACCCAACCAGCAGCGAAGAGCTTGTCACAATGCGCTAACTCTTTACTTCTTCTTGCGCCATTCTTTTGGGCTGATCGGTGGCCTGGCAAAAGCCCAGAAACCGCGTTTTTCTTTTCTTGCCAAAGTCTCTTCTACTAAGTAGGTTTCATCATAAGAATATGCCATTCCGTCCAATACCAATTGCTTACCGATATTAGTCTCACCGACAAATAAACGGATTAAAACCCTATTATAGTAATCCACACCTATGGGCTTGAATGCCAATACACCCGAAAGACTCTCAAGCAAATGCTGCAAGTGCTTGGTTGCCAACTCACCACAACTAATAACGGTGCCAAGATTTTTTTCACAAGTCTGATTCCATTCAGGCGTATCAATACCGGCAATTCTCATTTTAAGAAAAGTTCGATCATCCATTGGCTCCTGATGAATTTTCGCAAAATCAAGAAAAAGCAAAACATTAATATTAACACTGTCACCATCCACAATTACCAAGGGATGTTTGGCGTTACTTTGAGAGCCAGCAATGCTGCAAAAGCTGAATAATAAGCATAAAACAAAAAGCTTCATTATCTACAAAGGCCTCGGTAAAATTGCCTCATTATAAAACAATGCACAAATCATGAGCGCAATAGAAACAATCCAATTCAATGAATCCGGCATGGTGCCGGCAATTACCCAAGACTCTGAGACCGGTGAAATCTTAATGATGGCGTGGATGAACAAAGAAGCACTAGCTTTGAGCATCGAGCAACAAAGAGCGGTGTACTACTCCAGATCTCGGCAAAAACTGTGGTTCAAAGGCGAAGAGTCGGGTCATGTACAAGAAATCGTCGATATTTACACAGACTGCGATCAGGACGTTATTTTACTAAAAGTCAAACAAATTGGCGGTATCGCTTGTCACACGGGGCGTGCCAATTGTTTTTTTAATAAATTAGAAAATGATAACTGGATGAGTGTCGCCGACGTTATTAAGGACCCAAAACAAATTTATGGATAATATACTAACAACCTTAGAGCAAATACTTGAGCAACGCAAATCAGCGCCTGCTGACAGCTCGTACGTGTCCTCTTTGTACAACAAAGGCACCGATCAAATTTTGAAAAAAATTGCAGAAGAATCGGCTGAAGTAATAATGGCAACCAAAGAGGGAGAAACTGATAAAATCATCTACGAAGTGGCGGATTTATGGTTTCATACCATGATTTTATTGCGTCACCAAAATATTGCTTTTTGCGATATCGAAAAAGAATTAATGCGCAGATATGGGGTATCTGGCCTAACTGAAAAACTTAACCGCAAGGTTAAATAAAAGGAGAAAACCCATGGGAATGCCCGGACCACTTGAACTCATCATTATTTTAGTCATCGTAGTACTTGTTTTTGGCGGTAAACGCTTAAAGAACTTGGGTGGCGACTTAGGTGGTGCCATTAAAGGCTTCAAAAAATCGATGAAAGATGAATCCGCTAAAGAAAAGGCTGAAGACATCATTGAAGTCAAAGTTGATAAAGAAGAAGAAACTAGCAAATAGTATTATTTAGATATTTTCATACTCAGAACTTAGTCTTTTACTGAGCAATTCTTATGCAGCAAAAAACCCTCACATGCGTTTTTTTGAAAACGCGTCTCACAACCCGCAACCTAGGGGTAAACCATGTTTGATTTCGGCTTTTGGGAGATTGCCATTATTGGCGTCATTACCCTTGTCGTCGTTGGCCCCGACAAAATGCCCGCACTCGCTCGTAAAGCTGGCTCCTACGCAGGAAAAGCCACAAAATTCATCAATAAAGTTAAAAAAGAGATTAATGACGAATTAAAAGCAGACGAGTTAAAAGACATTAAAAACCAATTAATAATTACAAATGAAGACTCTGTACTCTCTCAAGTCTTTAAAGAAACCAAACAGGATCTTGATGCAATCAAGAAAGAAGGTGCTGGAATTAAAG
>DUCF01000092.1:0-1949 GCA_012959965.1 Candidatus Thioglobus sp.
CCTCTAGAAGAGACCGCCTCATTGGATTTATTGAAGCCCACTTCCATAGAGCAGCCTGTAGAGCAATAACCACAAGTAGCATACTTCCACTCTACAATTTGCTTGTCGGTAATTTTTATCGGGTTTTTTTGTCCTCTTCCAAACAGCATTTGTTATCCTTTTATTTGACCACTTTGGTTTATGGCTATAAGTTAATGTAGACGATTCCTTGCCTCACTTGCACTTCAAAACAAGCAGTCTGGCCCTCGTCAGCCCCTTGAGCTTCTCCATCCTCTAAATTGATTACCCAGTTGTGCAGTGGGCAAGTTACCCTATTGCCATGGACAATGCCTTCAGATAAAACCCCTCGTTGATGGGGACAGGCGTTGTGTAGAGCAAAAACACGACCCTCTCGGGTGCGAAAAATGGCAATTTCTTGCTCGCCCGAACGAAACACTCTTGAGCCCAATAGGGGGATATTTTCCAGCTCTACCACTTGTGTCCAATTTGACATAGCTATTCCTTAATAATTATTGAGTAATGACTTCAAATTGATGTGCTTCTGCACCTTCAACGCGCTGTTGCCACGGATCGTGCTGTGAATTCTGTTGTGAAACCAGAAATCTTGCATGCAATGCTTTTCTATTTTCCTCATCATCAACCAACTGTTGTTTGACAAAGGACAATCCTATGCGCTCAACCCAGGGTGCAGTACGTTCCAAATAATAAGCTTCTTCGCGATAAAGCTGAATGTAGGCACCAGCATACTCAAGTACCTGCTGCTCACCTTCGACTCGTGTTAAGAGATCGGTAACACGAACCTTGGTGCCACCATTACCAGCAACATGGAGCTCCCAACCGGATTGCACTGCAACCACACCAAAATCTTTAATTGTCGATTCTGCACAGTTTCTTGGACAACCAGAAACACCCATCTTAAACTTGTGTGGCATCCATGAACCCCACGTCATACGCTCAAGCTTAATGCCCATAGCCATCGCATCTTGAGTGCCGAAACGACACCAGTCGTTACCCACACAGGTTTTGACTGTTCTCAACGCCTTGCCATAAGCGTGACCAGAGACGAGACCGCCGCTATTAAGATCCTGCCAAACTTTTGGTAAATCTTCTTTGACAATACCCAGCAAGTCAATCCTTTGACCACCAGTCACTTTCACTGTTGAAACATTGTATTTATCGGCAACGTCGGCAATTACTCTCAGTTCCTCCGCTGTGGTAACGCCGCCCCACATTCTTGGTATCACCGAATAAGTGCCGTCTTTTTGAATATTGCCGTGTGCTCTTTCGTTAATAAAGCGAGATTGCGCGTCATCTTCATAATCAGGATTTGAGGCCAGTAAATAATAGTTTAGGGCAGGGCGACAAACATGACAGCCGTCTGCATTGTTCCAGCCCATTGCCGCAAATGCCATGAATACCGTGTCAAAATCAGCACCGTTTTGGAAGACAAAATCGTGCACTTCTTGTTTGCTATACTCAGTGCAACCACATTGTGGCTCTTTTTTAGGAGAACCTGAATATTCAGCACCTAATGTTGAGGTAATTAACTGCTCTACCAGGCCAGTACACGAACCACATGAACTCGACGCCTTGGTCTGTGCACGCACCTCTGACAAGGTTGATAAACCACCCGCATTAATGGCATTAACAATTTCGCCTTTAGAGACACCGTTACAGCCACAGATTTCTGCTGAATCATCCATAGATGCTGTCATATGGGCACTTCCATACGTAGGATCACCTGCATATGCTTGACCAAACAACAATCGATCACGAATATCCTCGATGTTATCGCCATTTTTCATCAATTGAAAATACCAAGCACCGTCAACTGTATCACCATAAAGCACTGAACCGACAATCTTGCCACTGTCAATAACAATCTTTTTGTAGACGCCTCGAGATGCATCTTGAAAAACCAAATCTTCACTGGTATCACTGCCTTTAAA
>DUCF01000092.1:2163-9473 GCA_012959965.1 Candidatus Thioglobus sp.
CCTTTTTCACAGTGAATACCAGATTTTTGTGCCAGCTCAATATTGGGTCGAATGCCAACCGCCATCACCACCAAATCGGTATCGATGGTTGAGCCATCCGAAAACTCAATCTTTTCCACACGCCCACTGTTGCCAGCAATTACTCTCTGAGTTTGTGCTTTGAGCTTAAATTGCATGCCTTTTTTTCGCAATGAAAGCAGCAGCATTTGTGACGCTGTTGAATCAAGCTGCATATTCATCAAGTCCTCTGACAGATGTACTACAGTGGTGCGCATGCCCTTCTTAATAAGACCGTTTGCCGCCTCTAGGCCCAATAAACCGCCACCAATGACAACGGCATTTTTATAACGCTTTGCGGTATCGATCATCTGCTCAACATCTGCAATATCGCGAAAGCCAATCACACCCTCTAAGTCATTACCCTCGATTGGCAAGATAAATGGCTTAGAGCCAGTTGCTATCAGTAATTTATCGTAGTTGAATGAATTACCATCAGCGTCAATCACCACTCTCTTAATCTTATCTATCTGTGCAATGCTTCGATTGGTATAGAGCTTAATATTGTTGGCTTTGTACCAGTCAATATCATTAATCATAATGTCATCAATACCGGTTTCATCAGCCAGTACAGGAGAGAGCATAATACGGTTGTAATTACCGTATGGCTCACTACCAAATACAGTGATATCAAATGATTCATTCGCCACTTTTAACAACTCTTCCAACGCTCTAACACCGGCCATACCATTGCCAATTAATACCAACTTTTTCATCATCTCTCCCTTAACTAACCAACATTAATAACATAAAAATATTCAACGCAAAAGACAATGCAATCAATAACCTGTACTTCTTTAATACAAACCCCGGCTTCTTAACTTGCGCTACCTTTAAAAACTGCGAATTTGGATGCTCCAAATCGTACAAAAACTCAGACAAAGTCTCATAACGATTCTCTTTGGACAAATGGCATGCCCGCCTAATGGCGCCATCAACCCAAATTGGAATGTGTGCATTGTGTTCAAGTAAAGACTGATAACAGACTTTGCTTAATTTCTTTTTATTTAGGTGCTTATTAAGCTTATTTTGATAGGGCAAATGACCGCTGAGCATTTCGTAAACAATCACAGCCAAACTAAATCGGTCTGACTCTTGGGAGACCTCGTCATCCAAGATAACTTCCGGCGCTGTATAGCCTTGCGTTCCCTGATTGTTGAGACTAAGAATTGGACTGGATAATTCCGCAACACCAGCAATTCTGGTTGAGCCAAAGTCAATAATCTTGACTTCACCTATGGTGCTGATGATGATATTTTCAGGCTTCAAATCGCAGTGCAGCATTTCCTGCCTATGAAAAGCTCTTAGACCCTTGATTATTTGTTTAACAATCCTAATAACCGCACCCAATGATGGATTGGGATTGCTTTCTATCCACTGTCTCAGCGTCTCGCCTTTGACGTACTCCATTGCATAAGCTAAGAACTGAGCATCCTCACCACTACTGTGAATCTTGACTACATAAGGACTGTGAATCCTTTGTCCTGCCCACTGCTCATAGACAAAGCGTTTTAAATAAGCTGGATCGTCTTCATAATTAACAGATGGTGTTTTTAAAATTACCTGTTGCTTGGTTTGGATATCTGTTGCAAGATAGATTTGAGTTCTAGAACTGCAGTGAAGCAATGACTCAACTTCAAAATTATTAATCTTCATACCACTCTCCAAATCCGGCGGTATCGGTTTTTGCACCAACTCATCAAACGCCTCATCAAGGTTTTTCTCAGGCAGTTGCTCAACTTCACAAATCAAGGCACTGAGATTATCATCACTACCACTCGCAATCGCAACATCAACCAAACCATCGGCAGTGGCTTGCTTACTCATCAATCTTTCTAATGATGCTTGATTTAGATAATTATGGACACCATCAGTCGTCATTAAAAAGCGGTCGCCCAATTGAAGATTAATTGTTCGATAATCCACACAAACATGTAAGTCAAAACCCACTGCTCTCGATAAAAAAGTCTCTTTTGAGTTGACGCCCATGACATGATCTTTGGTGAGTTGCCTTAAAACACCATCTCTATACTGATAAATACGGGAATCGCCAACATGGAATAAATGTGCAATATTTGATTTGAAAACTAAAACACTCAAGGTGGATAACATTGATGAAACTTTATCGGTGCGTGCTGATTGCGAATAGAGCAAATTATTGAGCGCAGAAATCACCTTGTTTGCAGAATGTTCTGTACTCCAAGAATCAGGTGTTGCATAGTAATCGCTCAAGAACCCGTTAACACAGCTGTTGCTGGCTTCTTTTGCTCTTTCACAAGCGCTAACGCCGTCTGCAATGACAGCGGTAATACCCTTATGTTCAAACAACTGCGCAGTTGGGATATGGTAAGCGCAGGCATCTTGGTTTTCATCTTTGACGCCAGCAACAGAGTACGACTGAATACTTAACTTTAATCGTTTCATTGGCAGCCCACTTTAATTATCTGTACTGTGCCATCCTCTAATACTTCCATCATATGACCTTTGGGTTCCTCCAAAAAGAGCACAATTATGAGCAGCACCACAGCACTCGCCAGACCAATAAAAGTAAAAAATTGGCCATAGTCCAGCAAGGAATTTGCGGTCAAAAATATCACTGCACCGACATTTCCAAAAGCGCCAACCATGCCTGCAATTTGCCCCGTTAAACGTCTTTGAATGAGCGGCACCATCGCAAAAACCGCCCCTGAGCCCGCTTTAGAAAATATACCGCCAATAATGGTTAGCCCAACAACAAAACCTACAGACCAATTTTTATCAACATAACCAAGACATAAAAAACTTAAGACGATGCCTGAAAAAACCACAATCAAAGTCAGTTTTCGACCAAATTTATCGCTCAGCCAGCCACCTCCAGGCCTAGCAAAAAGATTGATAAAAGGATAGACGCCAGCCAAAAGTGCGGCTGTGATCTTTGGCAGAGCAAACCAATCCACATAAAACATCGCCAACGTAGAAACCACAGCGAGCTCGGTTCCGAAAGTGACAAAATAGGCCCAATCAAGAATGGCGACTTGCTTAAACTTATATTGCTGCGGTTTGGGTAGCGGATTATTTACAAAATTGGCATTAACAAGCCAAATTTTAGTTGTTTGAGCGACAAATATTGCGCAAAGCACAGCATAGATTACCGATGCCATAGATGATGAAATCATGCTCATGCCGGCTGGCGACAATTTCCAAGTTAATAAAGCTAAAGCGAGATACAAAGGTATGTTCATTATTACGTAGACAACGAGATCTTTAAAACCACTAACCTCCATAGCGCCCGTTTTTTTAGGCTTAAAGTAGGTTGATCCTTTTGGTGTGTTGGAGACGTTAAAGTAATAATACACACCGTAAAGAATGGCCAATATGCTCGCTGTTGTGATGGCGTAACGCCAACCGTCAAGGCCAGCAAAATTACTGGCAATAAATGGCAGTGTCAGAGCAGCACCGGCCGAACCAAAATTACCCCAACCGCCATAAATGCCTTGTGCAATTCCGGTTTGTTTGGCGGGAAACCATTCAGAAATCATCCGCGTACCTACCACAAAACCAGCGCCGACAAAACCCGAGAGAAATCGCATCAGTGCCAGTAGTTCATACGACTGCATCCAGGCAAATACAATGGAAGTTAGTCCGCCAGTGACCAATATCAATGACAGCATGATTTTGGGTCCAAACTTATCAACCAATATGCCAACCACGATTCTTGCCGGAATGGTCATGGCAACATTCAAAATTAGCAATACTTTTGCCTGCTGCTCTGTCAGTGATAATGCTTCCTGGATAAAGGGCATCAGCGGCCCCAAACTCAACCACACAACAAAGCTCATAAAAAAGCCGAACCACGTCAAATGCAGAATGCGCCATTTGCCTGTAAATGAAAATAGTGTTAATCTCTCTTCCACGAAAATCCCATAAAAAAAAGCCTGCAAAAATCACTACATCAGTAGCAATCTCAACAGGCCTCAATGCCAAAAAAATGAATAGACTTCCGTGTCAAAATTCGACCAACGCAACTTTTCGTTGGCGAAAAAAAAACGCTTACCTAATTTTTAATATAAAAATCAGTGTAAACGTCAATGTTTGTTATCTCCCCGTCATTGGGGAATTAAGGCCATTATACCACAACATTTTGCTCTGTACGGAGACCCATAATCGCATCGCGGAAAAAACTGATTAAATCCCTGAAATACACGAGCATTAGGTAATAGATCTTCATGAAAATTCTAAAGAAAATACTGTTTAGTCCCTTTGTAGACCAAACTTTCCTGTCAATGGTACAAAAATATAGTTGCCAAAACGACTTTCTTTTAATGCCTGGCCAACCCTAATACCTCGAGTCATCACTTGAGTAGTTCGACCACCAACAGGGGCAACAATAATACCGCCCTCCGTCAATTGCTCGACTAAGGCCTGAGGAATTTCACTGCAAGCAGCAGAGACAATAATCTTGTCATAAGGGGCTTCCGAGGCATAACCCTGAGAACCATCACACTGCACGACCGTAACATTATCTATTTTCGCTTTGGCTAAATTCTCTTGCGCTTGTTTCACCAATTGAGGAATAATTTCCGTAGCAAAAACTTGATTGGACAATTGACTTATTATTGCCGCTCCATAGCCGCTGCCCGCGCCAACTTCCAAGACCTTGTCTGTTTTATTCATGCTTAAAAGCTCGATCATCACCAATACTGTAAAAGGTTGAGAGATTGTTTGTCCGAAGCCAATTCTTAACGGTGCATCACAGTAGGCTTCAGATTTTAAATGAGCAGGCACAAATTGCTCTCTAGGGGTCGCAGCAAAGGCCTCAAGTACTTTTTTGTCATTAATAAGCCCGTGATCTCGCCATTTTTTTATAAGCGTATCTTTCATCAATTTACCTTTTTTACCAAAATAGCCACTCTAACGGGTATGGGTATTGTCTTTAATATATTAGCAACAATCGATAAAAACCTTAATTGAGCCACCCCATTGAATAACTGTACCTGATCAACATAGCGCAAGACATACTCACAATAAGCAATCGAATTACTTTTGGATTGGCTTTTACTAAATAGTGCGCACCTATTGAGGCGCCAATCACCTGGCCAGACATCATCAATAAGCCAATTAGCCAAGCAACTTGACCGAAGCTTATGAAAACTACCATTGAGGCGACGTTAGAGGCAAAATTAAGTGGCTTCGCCTGAATAGCGGACCTAATCAAATCAAGCCGTTTAAGGGCAACCCCAGTCAACACATAAAACGAGCCCGCTCCCGGACCAAACATGCCGTCATAACAGCCTATTATTGACACCACAATATTTTGAGAACCCCGCTTCGGGACGCTTGATCTGTCTGTATTTTTAACGCCAGGCGAAACAATAAAATACAGTGCAATAAAACCAAGAACAATAGGGATAACCAAAGAAAGAATCTCTGTATTGATAAATTGCACAATAATTGCACCAATAAGGGAGCCAATAAAGGCAAACAGCACACTTGCTTTCACCTCATTCCATCCAAACTTTTTCTTTCGAAACAGCAATAGAGTCGCTGTGCCAATCCCAACGCTGGCTTGTAATTTGTTAGTTCCTAGCGCCAAAAGAGGTGGCATTCCACTAATCATCAACGCCGGTATTGCAAGCAGTCCACCACCACCGGCCAAAGTATCTAAAAATCCAGCAAGTATACCAATGACAAATAAAAAACTTAAGACCTCCAATGTGTAATTTGCTAATTCCATAATTATGTCACCTTTTTACCCGGTTATGCTTAGCGCTAATCTCACGCCAAAGCCTATAAAAATAATCGCCATCAATCTCTTTAACATTTTCCCAAGAGTTGAATTCACACTCAGTTTTTTAGCAATACTGGATGCTGTCCAAGCAACAAACACATTCCACAAAGTGGCATTAATAACAAATATTGCACCAAGTATTAATAATGTTAAAGTTGAATTATCGTAACTAGAGTCAACAAATTGGGGGAAAAAAGCAATGAAAAACAAAGCCACCTTTGGGTTTAGAATATTAATCAATATGGCCTTGCCCATGACAGCAAAAAAACCACCCTGTTTAGTGGTGTCACCTGCAGGGACTGCAACTATAGTTTTAATTATTAATAACGAACAACCCAAATACACCAGATAAGCTGCGCCTATGTATTTAACAACTGAGAAGGCAAATTCCGAAGTTGCCAAAACTGCACTTAAACCCAGTACGGCAATGCAAATATGCACAATACAACCCACACTCGCACCAAACCCTGCAGCAACGCCATAACGCACACCTTGAGATATAGAACGATCAATAAGATAAAGAAGGTCGGCGCCCGGTGTCATGTTCAACAACAAGCCAGAGATAACAAACAGCCATAAATCGTTAATACCAAACATACTCGTTACTCATTTGTCCAAATAATGGGAAACCAATCGGCCCGAAGGCGCTCGCCTGTTTGTTGAGCGATTTCTGGAAAGTTAGGCGATGTTCTGCCAGGACGTTGTCTGTACCTCACGTCATCACCAACCAATCTGAATGACATAGTGCGACTGATTGAGCTTTTGGTGTTGGCGTTAGCGCCGTGCAGCGTTCTAAAATCAAAAGCGACAACATCCCCTGGTTCAATTGCCCACTGTTTAATTTCAAAATCAGATTTCTCAATATCTGGGATGTCCATAAACAGGCTATCATCTTCATAAAAACTTTCATTGCTTGCCCAGCTGGTCGGTCGAATTTCTTTATCTAACTTATGACTGCCGGCAGCACACTTCAAAGAAAGTGCAACATCTCTTTCCTCAAGAGGAAGCCAAAAACTCACCGTTTGAGAGCCTTGCACACAATAATAAGGTATATCTTGATGCCAAGGTGTTGGCACTCCAGAACTGGCCTCTTTGTGTAGATAGTGATCGTGAAAAAATTGAGCAGTCTTGGATTGCATCAGCTCAGTCGCCACTGCGCCCAAAGGAGAATTCAGAACAAAATTTTCGTATTCAGGAATTCTCTGCCAATTGCAAAAATCTTCCAAAAATTGCCCTTGATGGCTATCGGCTTTATGAATAAGTGCGCTTTCGCTAGGGTTATCAATATGAAAGTCTGCACCTTGTCTTAAGGTATCAATCCATTCTTTAAAAACACCTCGTAATACAACAACGCCATCATTATTAAAGCTTTGGATATCAGTTTTACTAAGTGCCACTGTCATGATATTTGATTAATTAACAACTTCATATTTTGAGTTCATTTTTAATAGACCTATAATAATCACTAAAGCCTTAAATTGAGAAG
>DUCF01000093.1:0-840 GCA_012959965.1 Candidatus Thioglobus sp.
AAACTATGAAAGCTTCAAAAGGTAAAGCAAACCCAGCACAGGTGAATCAAATCCTGAAAAAGAAACTTGATACTTAAGCATGGGTGGTTTATCGCCATAGTGTGTGGCACCTTTTGAGTCAACCCACTTAATCACCTTATTATCAGCATGCAAATTTGAGCTGGCGAATACTATTCGCTATTAGCAATAATTTGGATAATAATTTAATAAGGCATAATCTCATGGCATTGAATGTTATCTTGATGTGCGTGTTTCAACACAGTATTGTTGTTGGTAACTTGCTATCGCAGGCAAGTGTTGCGCCAATTCATCGCTGCTTTCAATATGGGCCAATAAATCTGATAACTGAGCAATACTGACGACTGGAATCATATTCTTTTGTTCAACTTCTTGCACGGCAGATAATTCGCCCAACCCCTTTTCTTGCCTGTCTAAGGCAATACTCACGCCACAAGCGATGGCACCATGGGCCTGAATGAGTTCAACTGATTCACGTACTGATGTACCAGCTGAAATAACATCATCAATAATGAGTACTTTCCCATTTAGCGGCGCACCTACAACTGTCCCACCTTCCCCATGATCTTTGGCTTCCTTTCGATTATAGGCATACGGAAAAATACATTCTCTTTTTGCAAATGCGATCGCAATGCTGGCCGCTAGTGGGATGCCTTTGTAAGCGGGGCCAAATAACATATCAAATTCAATACCTGATTTTTCGATGCTATTCGCGTAAAATTCACCTAGCTTTAATAAACTATCGCCATTATTAAATAACCCCGCATTAAAGAAGTAAGGGCTTAGTCGGCCAGCCTTGGTCTTGAATTCACCAAACTTAAG
>DUCF01000093.1:916-1607 GCA_012959965.1 Candidatus Thioglobus sp.
TAACGTTGAATTTAAATGGAATCCGCTCTGCAACTAAGAAAGGGTTTTATCCATGGCTGTACAAAATGCAGCCAGATATCATTTGCCTGCAAGAATTAAAAGCACAAGCGGATAATTTGACGGAAGAAATGCAAGCACCAGATGGTTACCATGGCAACTTTCATTATGCGCAAAAAAAAGGTTATAGCGGTGTCGGTATCTATTCTAAGAAAAAACCAGATGAAGTGATTGTTGGTTTAGGCATCGAGGATATTGACTTCGAAGGCCGCTACTTAGAGTGTCGATTCGGTAAACTTTCTGTTATTTCATTATATTTGCCAAGTGGGTCCAGTGGAGAAGAACGCCAGAATTATAAATTTAGTGTACTAGAGCGTTTCATGACGCATGTTAAGAAGCTCATTAAAAGTGGTTTTGAAGTTGTGATTTGTGGTGATTGGAATATTGCCCATCAAGAAATTGATTTAAAAAACTATAAAGGCAACAAGAAAAACTCAGGCTTCTTACCAGAAGAGCGTGTATGGATGACCGACTTGTTTGATCGTGTTGGCTGGGTCGATGTTTATCGAGCTATTTATCCTGATACAACAGGCGATGCTTACACTTGGTGGAGTAATCGAGGCCAAGCATGGGCAAACAATGTTGGATGGCGCATTGACTATCAAATTGCAACACCTACTATAGCTTCAAAAAT
>DUCF01000094.1 GCA_012959965.1 Candidatus Thioglobus sp.
ACTAACTTTGCTTGTCCTTATTTTGCCGCTGCTAACGGGCTGTGGAGTATCCATGCCGAAAATGCCCTCAATTTCAATGCCTGACTTTTCTAAGGTCTCAATGCCAAGTTGGCCGAGCTTCTTAACCCCTTCGTGGCCAAGTATTGATGTCCACAAGTCCACCATTATTCAGGGCTCCGTGCTCGAAATCGAGGCGGTTGAACAACTGCAATTAGGCATGAGTAAGACAGCAGTGATGGAGTTAATCGGTTCGCCAAGTATTAGCGACCCCTTCCACGAAGACCAATGGGACTACATTCACCACTCAACCATCGATGGCGAAGAAGTGATTCATTACCGCTTAACACTGGTCTTTGAAGGTAACTTATTGTCAGTTATCGATGACAGTGGCCTTGGTGGCTTGCTCAACAGCGCAGATTAACAGTCGCAAAGCTAAACCACCCCACTCGACCGTTAGAAACCAATCTAGTAAAATACCCTTATGTCTGAACTAATCGTTAATGAGCTAAACTGCCAAAGGGGTTACAGCGCCCTCTTTAGCAGACTCTCGTTCTCGATAACTTCAGGTGAAATTTTAAGAATCTCTGGCGCAAATGGTAGCGCTAAGACTTCATTGCTAAAAATCCTTGCCGGCTTAAGCAGCCCTGAGTCAGGCTCAGTTGCTTATAACAATCACGCGGTAGGATCTAGCGAATACCAGGAAGATATTTTCTATTTGGGCCACCTTCCCGCCCTTAGTCCAGAACTCTGTTGCCAAGAAAACTTAGGCTATCTGTCACAGCTTCAGGGCGACAATGCAGGGGACAAAGTAAGAGATGCTTTGATCGCTATTGGTTTAAAAGGCTACGAATATGAATACGCCGCCAATTTATCGGCCGGCCAAAAAAGGCGTGTCGTACTTGCCTCGCTCTTCATTAATAAAGCCCCAATTTGGCTACTGGACGAGCCATTTACCGCACTTGATAGTGATGGTATTGCCATCCTCGAGGAGCAAATCAACAAGCACTCAAGGAGTGGTGGTATTTGCATTTTAACCACCCATCAGGACTGCAATTTGTCCAATATGAGGACGCTCTCGCTGTGAATATTTTCATGCAAACACTCGCCCGCGATTTGAAGATGGCACTGAGAAATCCATCCAGTTTTCTCAACCCTTTGCTGTTCTTTGTCATTGCCATTTCTCTTTTTCCTTTGGCCATTAGCCCTGAAGCACACACCCTTTCAAACATTGCCCCTGGTATTATTTGGGTCACCTGTATGTTGGCCGTACTGCTTTCTTTAAACGCACTATTTCACACCGATTACGACAACGGCGTCTTGGAGCAAATGGTGATTTCACACCACTCTTTACCCTTGCTTCTACTCGCTAAAATAACTGCACATTGGTTATTAACAGGCCTGCCTATTGTGTTGTTATCGCCGTTATTAGGCGCTGCACTTTTTCTGGATAGCGAGAGTATTGGTGTACTTATGCTTACCTTGTTGCTAGCCACGCCAAGCCTTAGCCTAATTGGTGCGATTGGCGCCTCTTTAATTGTCGGCATTAAGAACTCAGGCATGTTGTTGTCATTATTGATTCTACCCCTCTATACCCCCATTCTTATTTTCGCCTCAAGTGCCGTTTCCCAAGCGCAATATGACCTTTCAATTAGCGCCCAACTGTACTTCCTTGCAAGCATTTTAATTCTGAGCTTAATGGGCTCACCCTTTGTAAGTGCTCTTGCTTTGAAAACAAGCTTAGAATGACCTTTATATTCTAAAAAAATACGTTATAATTCTTTCACACGCTGATTTGTCCCGATTGCTAGCGTTGTCACTTTAAGTGACTTAAACAAGCTAAAGCTGGCGTTTTCCTTACCCGAAACCCCACTTTTAAGGGTTTTTATAAATTTCAAAAGGAAAGCACTTATGATATTTACTTCCGAATCCGTTTCAGCAGGTCACCCTGATAAAGTTTGTGACCAAATTTCGGACGCCATTCTTGATGCGGCATTGGCCCAAGACATTCATTCACGCGTTGCCGTTGAAACTCTCGTTAAAGACAACCAAGTCGTACTTGCGGGTGAAATCACCACAGGCGCCGATATTGATTACGAGGCCGTTGTTCGTAAAACCATTGTAGAGATTGGTTACGATCAAGACGAGTACGGCTTTAACGGCCACAACTGTGCCATAACCAATTTACTCGGCGAACAATCGCAAGACATCGCTATGGGTGTTGACGAATCAAATGATCACGAGCAAGGTGCAGGTGATCAGGGTCTTATGTTTGGTTATGCTGATAACGCGACTGACGTACTGATGCCAGCACCTATTGTCTACGCTCATCGCCTTGTCGCGCGCCAAGCAGAATTGATGAAATCTGGCGCATTACCGTGGCTAAGACCCGATGCCAAATCTCAGGTTTCTTGTATTTACGAGGACAACCATGTAGTCGGCATTGATGCGATCGTTTTATCCACTCAGCACGATGCAGATATTTCACTCAATGATTTACGCGAAGCGATTTTAGAAGAAGTCATTAAGCCTATTTTGCCAAGTGAATGGCTTAGTAACAATACCAAATACCACATCAACCCAACAGGTAACTTTGTTATTGGCGGTCCGGTGGGTGATGCAGGTTTAACAGGTCGAAAAATTATTGTTGACACATATGGCGGCATGGCCCGCCATGGTGGCGGCGCCTTCTCGGGCAAAGACCCCTCCAAAGTGGATCGAAGTGCAGCTTATGCCACTCGCTACGTGGCGAAAAACATTGTTGCCGCGGGGTTAGCTGAAGTTTGTGAGATTCAGATATCTTATGCCATTGGTGTGGCCGAACCGACCAGTATTAATATCAACACCTTTGGTACAGGAAAAGTAAGCAACCAAGAAATCGAACAATTAATTTCTGAACATTTTGATCTTAGACCTAAGGGCTTGATTGCGATGCTTGACTTAAAGCGACCAATCTACCAACAAACGGCAAGTTGCGGTCACTTTGGTAGAACAGAGGATTCGATTAGCTGGGAAAAAACCGATAAAGCCCACCTGCTTAGCTAACAAAATTCCCGTGTTTTAGTTATAATACGCACCTGCCAAGGAGCGTTGCATTGGGATTCATCCCATCAGGCTTGGCAATCAAAACGACGCTCATTTATTTTTCAATATAGATACAGGAAAAACAAATGAGCAACAACACTCTAGACAATAACGACTACAAAGTAGCCGACATAACTCTTGCCGATTACGGCCGTAAAGAAATCGAGCTAGCAGAAGCCGAAATGCCAGCACTAATGGCGCTTCGCCAAAGGTATGCCAATGAAAAGCCACTTGCAAATGCAAAAATTCTCGGCTGCATTCACATGACCATTCAAACCGCAGTATTAATGGAAACATTAGTGGAACTTGGTGCTGAGGTTCGTTGGTCGTCTTGTAATATCTTCTCAACTCAAGATCATGCAGCAGCGGCAATGGTGGCAGCCAATATTCCAACTTTTGCTTGGAAAGGTGAGACAGAGGAAGAATTCTTATGGTGTATCGAGCAAACTATTCTTGAAAATGGCAAGCCTTGGAATGCCAATATGGTGCTAGACGATGGCGGCGATTTAACTCAAATGTTGCACGAAAAATACCCAGAAATGCTCAATGACATTCATGGCATCAGTGAAGAAACAACAACAGGTGTACACCGCTTAATCGAAATGATTGCCGATGGTGAACTTAAAGTGCCAGCAATCAATGTCAATGACGCGGTAACAAAATCAAAAAATGACAACAAATACGGCTGTCGTCACTCATTAAATGACGCCATCAAGCGCGGCACAGATATGCTAATGTCTGGCAAGAAGGCGCTTGTTGTCGGCTATGGTGATGTTGGCAAAGGCTCAGCACAATCTCTTCGCCAAGAAGGTATGATTGTGAAGATCAGTGAAATCGACCCAATTTGCGCGATGCAGGCTTGCATGGACGGCTTTGAAGTGGTCTCACCTTACAATAATGGTATCAACACCGGCACAACTGCGGGTATCAACACAGTCTTGCTTTCAACAACGGATTTGATTGTCACCACAACAGGTAATATCAATGTTTGTGATTCTGCCATGCTACAATCTCTAAAACCCGGCTCGGTGGTTTGTAATATCGGCCACTTTGACAATGAAATTGATACGCAATTCATGCGTGACAATTGGCGGTGGGATGAAGTTAAACCGCAAGTGCATCGTGTCTTTAGGTCAAAAAATAAAAACGATTATTTGATTCTTTTATCCGAGGGTCGTTTGGTCAATCTTGGTAATGCAACGGGGCATCCGAGCCGCATTATGGATGGCTCTTTTGCCAACCAAGTGTTAGCGCAAATGCATCTGTTCGAGAAAAAGTTTGCCGATTTACCAGAGACTGAGAAATCCGACAAAATTACCGTTGAAGTGCTGCCTAAAAAACTCGACGAGGAAGTGGCTGCCGGTATGGTTGGAGGATTTGGTGGTGTGCTAACGATTATGACCGATACACAAGCAGACTACATCAACACCCCAAAAGATGGCCCGTTTAAACCTGAAACTTACAAATACTAACCTTTGTCAACCCACCAACAATGCGAGCACTGCTCGCATTGTTGTTTAAGCTGTCAAAGAATTCTTGAATACCTCTATCTCTTTCGGTTTTTTTGGACAGGGATACGATGATGAAAATCGTTATTTTTTTTTCGTGGTGGTCGCTGCTGTAGCACGCCTACTGGCTTAGAATAAGACACCAAACATTCTTCGCCACTGCCAATCAAATCACTACGCCCCATGCGCTTTAACGCTTTTTGTAATACACCCCAATTTTCAGGATCATGGTAGCGCAAAAAAGCTTTATGTAATTTGCGTTGTTGCCCACTACGTGGGGTTTTTACCGATTCTGATTGTCGAGTAATTTTCTTAAGCGGATTTAATTCACTGTGATACATAGCGGATGCTATTGCCAGAGGGGTGGGGATAAAGGCCTGCACTTGATCAGGCTTAAAGTCATTACGTTTTAACCAAAGCGCTAAATTTAGCATATCCTCATCACTGGTTCCCGGATGAGAGGAAATAAAATAAGGAATTAAATATTGATCTTTGCCTGCTTGCTTGGAATAACGATCAAACAGTTTTTTAAATTGATGATAAGCGCCAATACCCGGCTTCATCATCTTGGACAAAGTACCCTCCTCTGTATGCTCTGGCGCAATTTTTAAACGCCCACCCACATGATGAGTTACTAACTCTTTAATGTATTCTGGGTCCCGTACAGCCAAATCATAGCGCAAACCTGAAGCAATAAAAACACGCTTAACTCCTTTTAGATTTCGAGCGCGTCGGTACAATTTAGTCAGTGGCTTATGGTTCGTCCCCAGATTTGGGCAAATACCAGGATAGACACAAGAAAGACGGCGACAAGCAGTTTCTATTTTAGGATCGTTGCATTGCAGGCGATACATATTGGCCGTAGGACCACCAAGGTCAGAGATATTGCCTTTAAAATCTTCATCTGTATCGCGGATGGTTTCAATTTCACGAATCACAGAGTCTTCAGAGCGACTTTGAATAATGCGCCCTTCATGCTCGGTAATGGAGCAAAAAGTACAACCACCAAAACAGCCGCGCATAATATTAATTGAAAAACGAATCATATCAAAGGCAGGAATTTTCAGCTTGCCATAAGAAGGATGCGGTTTGCGCGTATAAGGCATCTCAAACACGCTATCAAACTCCTCCATTGACAAAGGGATCGGCGGCGGATTCAACCAAACATCGCGCTCACCGTGGCGTTGTACTAAAGCACGAGCATTGCCCGGATTTGTCTCTAGATGAAAGACACGTGACGTATGCGCATATAGATAGCGATCTTTTGCCACCTGTTCAAAAGAAGGCAGGCGGATAACCGTACTTTCTCGCTTTAAGCCTTTGGTGCGATGGTCAAAATCGATAACCTGAACTGCCCCCTGATTGGGGTCAATTTTACGGGGCTTGGCCTGGCTATTCTTATCGCCACAACCCTGCTTATCCTTGGCAGATGTATCTGCATAAGGATCCGTTTGTGGATAAACTAGACTCTTATCAGAGTCAATTTCACTTGAATCTAGCACCGTCCAGCCTTCAGGAATGCCTTGACGCATATAAGCGGTGCCACGAATATCAGTAATTTCCTTAATGTCTTCACCGGCCGCAACCCGGTGAGCAACCTCAACGACAGCGCGCTCAGCATTACCAAAAAGCAGTAAATCCGCCTTAGAGTCAGGAAGAATAGAACGGCGAATAGTTTGCGACCAGTGGTCGTATTGCGCAATACGCCTTAAACTGGCTTCAATACCACCAATAATAACAGGAATGCCTTTGTAAGCTTCCTTGGCGCGTTGAGTGTAAACAGTAGTCGCGCGATCCGGGCGCTTGCCAGCCATAGCACCTGCAGTATAAGCATCATCAGAACGCGGTCTTTTCTCGGCCGTGTAATGATTCACCATAGAATCCATATTGCCTGAGGCGATAGCAAAAAATAAACCAGGCTTTCCTAGTTGACGAAAGGCATCCGCTGAATGCCAATCAGGCTGTGAAATAATCCCCACACGAAACCCTTGAAACTCCAACAAGCGGCCAATAATTGCCATCCCAAAACTAGGATGATCTACATAAGCATCTCCTGTAATGATGATGATATCACAGCAGTCCCACCCCAGCTCGTCCATCTCTTTACGAGACATCGGCAGCAATGGTGCAGGAATAAGTCCTTTTTTATGAGGCCAAAATTTGGGGTAAGAATGGAGATTTTTGGGCGCTAACGACATGGTGCTAAATTATACAGTAACAGATCAATCGCTTAACCAGACTGAAAGTAATGAACCCAACTCAATGCAGTTACAAATACCGGCCAAGGCGCTAGATTATCACTTAAAAAAATTAGCTATCAACTCTGATAGATACCTACCTCTATCGTCACCGATTGCACTTCTGGGTGTTTTTGTTTCAGTTGGCGAGTTAAGTCCTCAATAAGGTGATCAATACGACGCACCGTGGCAAAAACAGCGGAACGCTCGTCTCGAAACTCAACGTTGTCTGCAATATTGACCTTTACATGCTCAATATCGGATTGGATATTGTCAATTAACGCCTCCTCCCTAACCTCTACCTCGGCAACAAGAATAATGTTGCTTTCATCCATAATGATAGATTTAACATCATGGCAAAGCTCAACTTCATTGTGCGCTTTACAAATGTTGATAAACACCTCTTCAATCTCCAAATGACGAATATCGGATAAGTAAATCATATTCACCCTACCCAAAAATACAGCTGCGACACCAAGTAGCATGGCAATAAGAGAGGAGAACAAAATATCCCAAAACGGATTACCGGTAACGTAAGACAGTGAAATACCGATAAGCGCCAACAAAATACCGAACATCGCAATACTGTCTTCTAGAATCATAGCCACCAAAGTTGGGTCTTTGGCCTCGCTTATATATTCGACAACCGAAATATCAATATCTTTGGTTCTTTGACGAAACTCCTTCATCGCTACCCGCCAAGCGTTGCCTTCAATGACAAAAGAAATACTGAGAACAATAAACGCCAATAGAATGCCACTGATATTGAAGTTAAGAATGCTGATGCTGACAGCCTCAATCTCTGTCTCACCCATGATTGAGTAGGAGTGGTAAGCGTGATATAAGCCCAACCCAGAGCCAATTGAAAATAGACCAATGGCTGACCATAAATTCCAAATGAATTTCTTCTGATTGTGGCCAAAAGCGTAATCTTGATCGGGCGCTTTTTCACTGGCGATTAAACCAAACAACAAAAACAGTTGGTTCAACGTGTCCATTAACGAGTGGATCGCCTCATTCATCATCGAAGCTGAAGTGGCGACAAAGGCGGAGATAAACTTGATTACGGTAACCACGGCATTACTGGCTATACCGATGACAACAATTTTTTTACTTCCTGATGACACATTAACTCCTTGATTTTTCAATATTGGGGTGCTTCATTAATTAGCCAAAGCCCATGAATGAAGTCTATCCCATCTGCTTTCATTTGTCACAATATTTTATTTATTTAAGGGTGGGAAAATCCAGTCTTATTTGAGCTCACATCGATTTCAATTCGCTATAATGACTTTCTACTTAAACGGGAATAATTGAGTAAATATGAGTGATCAGACCCTTGTTTTTTTACTGATTTCCACCACCTTTGTTTTGTTTGTTTGGGGCAAAGTCCGTTACGACATGGTCGCCTTCGGCGCTCTTATTGCTGGCACACTCATTGGTGTTATCCCCACGCAAGAAGTATTTTCTGGCTTTGGCCATCCGGCGGTTGTTATTATTGCCCTAGTTCTTATTATTAGCAGGGGCTTGGTTCGTTCCGGCTCTGTTGAACTGATTAGCTCAAAGCTTGCCTACCTCATCAGCGGCGTAAGAACTCATATTGCGGTGATGGGTACAGTCTCAGCAACGCTCTCAAGTATTGTCAACAATGTTGCTGCTTTGGCCATATTAATGCCTGCAGACACCGCACTCAACAAAAAAGCCAATAGAAAACCTTCTGCAACACTTATGGCACTTGCCTTCACCTCAATATTGGGTGGTATGGTGACAATGATTGGCACCGCCTCAAATGTTGTTATTGCCACCTATCGAGAGGGCGTACTGGATACGCCGTACTCAATGTTTGACTTTGCTCCAGTTGGCTTAATTGTCGCCCTTTCCGGTGTTATTTTTATTGCCTTATTTGGCTGGCGCTTGATGCCTAGCCCCAAAGGTTCAAACAAACTGGACACCCGACCGGAAGACGTTCGACAATATGTGTCCAATGTGGTGATTGCCCAAGACTCTAACTTTATTGGTCAGTACTTGTCTCATTTGGATGATATTTGCGATGAGGCCAACGTCTCGATTTTAGGCCTTATTAGAAATAATGAGCGACTGGAGGGTGAAGGCTTTATTCGTAATTTTATTATTAATGTTGACGACCTGCTGATTCTAGAGGGCTCCGTTCAAGGCATTGATGAGTTTATGAAGCAAACAAAAACTCACTACATCAGTGAAACAGAATCCGATTTTGAATTTACCCATACCTCGCTTATAGAGGCTGTTGCACCCCCTTTCTCTCGCTCTATCGGTAGAACCGCTACTCAATTAAGCCTACTCAAACTCAGACAAATTTCACTGCTTGGTATTTCTCGCTCTGGCCGATCCATTATTCACCAAGTAAGAAAAACCAAAATT
>DUCF01000095.1 GCA_012959965.1 Candidatus Thioglobus sp.
TAAGCGTAGTAGGAAGCGTAATAATATTGTGGTTCAATCAATTTTCTGCTATAGTATCATTATACTAACGGAGGATTTGTTATGGTTAATAAAATTCGCATCAATGTTGAAATGCTTGATGAAAACGACAAGGTCATTGGATCTGAAATCATTAAGACAATGCGCATTAAAAAACCTCAGACATTGCTTGATGTTGGTTACAGGCACAGCGAACAAATTGAAATACTCCAAGCGCTACAGGATGCACTACTGAATCAGCAATCCGTTTTCTTCCATGAAGATATTGAAGAATGCCCTAAATGTCATTCTAAATTAGCCAAGAAAGGTTATACAAAATCCGATTTTAACGCGGTATTTACTGATCATAAAGTGAAAGTCAGTCGATTATATTGCACTGGGTGCGATTGGAAAAGTATTCCAAGCATTCTCTCTTTATTTGGCACGACCGTTCATCCTGAATTAAGTAAACTGCAATGTGAAAATGCAGCAACGCGAAGCTATCGTGATGCGGCAAAAAGTCTCAACCAAGTTTGCAATGGTACTCGGCGTGTTAACAATCACGACAGAATTAAGCATACGTGTGAAACTGTTGGGAATTATGCTTCCATAAATCCCATTGCCAGTTCAGAGAAAGTGAGAGCTGCACGGCAACTTTGTTTACAGGTGGATGGTGGTCATGTTAAATCAAAATCACCCGACAAAAGGAGTTTTGAGGTATTAACCAGTGTTGTATTTAAACCTGAAAATATAGATACTACCTATTCTTATGAAGAACAAGACGATGGCGAGTTAGCCCTGAAATATAAACGCGGAAAATTGACATCGAAACAGTGTGCCGCCTCTGCTTTATCCGATAACCTGGCTCACATTAAAGCGCAAACAATTGTCGCCGCACAGAAAGAAGGCTTAACGAAGAATACACATGTCACAGCACTCTGCGATGGTGCTAAGAATTGTTGGCAGGTGGTTAACGCACTAGAAGAGAAGGCGCGCAAGGTAACGCGTATTTTAGATTGGTTTCATATTGCGATGAAATTCCAAAATTTGTCATTGAAAGATGCAGCCATCCAAGAAAACGCTAAGCACGCGAAATGGTTTTTGTGGCGTGGCAAGCCACAACAAGCATTGAAACGACTGAATGAGGTCTTGTTGGCATTGACTGAAAAAAAAGAAAAGGTAAAAATAAAATCGTTAATAACCTACATTAAAAATAATGAAGAGCATATTGTCAATTATGAGAAACGTAAGGAGCAAGGAAAATGTTTTACAAGCCATCTTGCTGAATCAAATGTTGAAAGCTTAATTAATCAACGTTGTAAAGGACAGCAACATATGCGGTGGACACGTGAGGGACTTCACCCATTGATGCAAATTCGCTCCTTGATCGCCAGCAATGATTGGTGTCGTCAGTGGGAACAAACCATTTGTGGAGCAACATTACGCGCAGCATGACAAACCACAATATTATTACGCTTCCTAATGTCATTCATCGTGATAACAAATATATGAATAATCGCATAGAGCAAAGTCATCGGGGAATTAAATCATGGGTTCGGCCAATGAAAGGTTTTAAGTC